>MPMU01000123.1 GCA_002238665.1 Gammaproteobacteria bacterium bin55 | reverse complement strand
ACGGGTGATTTTGACTTGCTCTGGGGTAATGGAGTTGGTATTGTCTGGGGCGCAGATACGATTATTGATTATCCGGGAATCTCATAATGGCAGCACAGTCCTTTAGTGATCTCACAGAACGCACGTCGGCAGACCTGCAAAGCTCTGACGAACTCGCAGTACAACCTGACAGTGATGTAATACCGCAGAGGTCATCATTGCAATCGCTCACTACCTACTTTGAGAATAACTTCTCTTATGGACGTGAGCGGATTCTTAGGGATTATGAAGACCAGACCGGTACAACCAGTACAGGTGTCACCAGTTTCGTACTGCCGACCGACTACACCGACTACGAGCACCTTGAAATAGTCACTATGTCGGCCGGTAATGTCGCTGATCCAGTTAGGTTATCAACTGCCTGGATGGACCTACAGACTGCCACAGGCGATAACTTGCCGAAAATAGGAGTGCTCGACAATGCTGAATCAGGCAGTAGACAGTGGCTAACCTGGACAAGATCGACTAGAACGCTTGCAAGTGCAGGTCAAGGTACAGTAGATGTACGAATAGTTAGCCTTAAGCTATACACCATAGGCGATCCTGCTGATACAGGCAGTAGCGGTGGCGACACCAGTTCGGTCAATGGCGTACCGGACGCACCAGGTACATTCGCATCTATCGGTCAGGTCCTTTCGGTCACCGGCACGGATCCTACCGATTATGATTGGGAGAATTTAGTCGTTGCACGTGAAAATCTCGAATCATCTTTAGCGTCTGAAATTGAAACCAACAGGATATCAATTGCAGGTCTGAACGCTTCCCTTGATGTATTAGTGGACTTGATTAGACTTGAAGTATCGACCGCAAGCGGTTATAACGCCACGCTAAACGCCCAATTGGGTCAAGTCAGACCGTTAATCCTGGTATTCTCGGCGGCTATCAGTGGTATTCGGAGCGGTGAGAGATATGACTATTCAGCGGGTCAGGTATCGTATGTTGCGCCTACATCAGACGATGTAATAAACCTATTCGTACTGCCACAGGGTGGCGCGATTGCTGATAACTCAATCACACCTGCCAAAGCTCAAGCTGATACGGCTGCACGGCAGAAAGCATGGCGAGAGCGGTTCGGATCGGCACATATAGGAGCAGGCACGACGCTTCCAGCGACATCTGCATCGAACGATGGCGATGTCCGCATTTTCACGCAGGACGTAGCGAGCGGATTATCCTGGCGAGATATATCAGATACAACTACAACGATCACATCTGCGAGTGGTGGTGACGTTGCATTGTACTTAGGCACGAGACTTGGCTGGACCAGAGTAGGAAACATATTTAGATCAACTACTAGTGGACTGAATCAAGCACAGGTTGACGCTAGAGTAACTGCTGGTATTGCCACGTTAGAGAGTCAGGTATGGCCAGGAGAGGCGGTTGTTTCACCGCACGAACTCTACTCGGATTACGGCGCTTTTACGATGCGAGCAACGATCAATCGAGTTGGCGGAACGTTTCCAAACGGTGCCCGAATGCGGATTGTAGCAGGGGGCAGAACTGGTGCATTTGTTCATGCAGTTGACGATCTAAACTCGCCAGCAGTGCTCTCTTTCACGGAGGCACAATCCAGGGCGTTGATTCAGAATTCGTCAAATGGATTCATCGGAGGTAGTCCGTTCCTTGATGTATACGAAAGTGACGAAACAACCAGAATCGCTAGATTGCCGCTTCGCATAGCAGTAATCCCATCGGGTAAATGGCGCACAATCACTACGCCCTCGAGTCCGTACACAGTTCAAGCTACAGATGATGAATTCATGATCGAAGTAACTCAAACACAGACTGGTGCTCGAAACGTTCCGGTCATCAAAGAACAACTAACGCCAGGTACATCTAAGGAATTCACATTCGCGCAGAGTAGGGTGGATAACAATAGCAATACTCAATCGTCACAATTAAACGTAACGCTTAGCGCCAACCAGATGCAGCTGGCTCTTTCATTCTCGGGGCATGGTTCTGCCTCGTGGTCGGTCACAAAGGTATTCGCACGATGAGCTGGTACATACCTAATCAGAACCATGACAGTGGATGGTCCAAGAGTAGAGGTAAAGACTTCATACCGAGATTGTTGATCTGCAACCATTGTGGGTCAGAATACAGTATTAGCACAGGCAAGTCCAATAGGTCCAAATATTGCTCAATGGATTGCAGACGATTAGCTAAGTTAACTCAGAAAAGAGTTCGTAGGAGTAGATATGGTTGACGCAGTAGAAGCTGCAAAGCAGGCAGGAATTGAACAGGGACGCAGAGAACAGCGAATCGAAGATCTTGAAAACGACCTGAAAAAACATCAGGATGAATGTACGGAAAGATCACAAAGAGTTTGGCTTGAACTCAAACAAATTGCCAGGATAACCTACATAGGACTTGGTATGCTTTTAGCCTTGCAAGCGCTGGGAACCTGGACGGATTTTTTTAAGTAATGCAAATACATTTTTACAGCTTGATCCGCTGTTTATGTGTAGACATGATCAACGCAGTTCGAGCAGGCACAGAGGCAGCGGTAAAGAACGCGGAGAACGCAGACAATCTGACCATTGACGTGCCAATAGGTGGAGTGCCGTTGCGTCTTGAAGGCGCTTCCAACACACCCGCAAAGGTTTTCCTGGCGAAACGTGCATCGATTAAAACGCAAGGCTACCTTACGTTGGATGATCAAAATAGACTTATGTTTATCACGAAGAAGGGGCTATTGAAGAATCTGCCAGAAATTGAGATCGAGATGGAATGGGAAAGATCACGACCAAACGAAGCCCTTGAGATGGCGCGAGACCGCGCAAACGAAGTAAACAAAGAACATGTGCAAACACACAGACTGGAACGAATGGCACATTTGCAATCACTAATGGAGGATACAGATGCCACAAGACCAACCGACTAATACGGAATTAGTCGAGCAACTGAGTACCGGATTCGGTTCTCTGGGTTCAAAGATCACCGAGATAGGCACTGCGTTAGCAACTGCCGACACTGTTCTCCAGGTCGCCCACCTTGTTGAGTTCATTACGCCCCTGACTAAGCTGCCCAACGTGATGATGGAGCAGGTAGAGGAACTGCCAGAGCCGTTTGGCTCGGTTGTGCGTCAATCGTCGCGCCCAGTGATTTCATTGGTAAACGGAGAGCGGTTTTCGTTCAAAGAGGCAGAGTTTGACTTTGATATGTCAATTGGAGCGAATACAACTGCCAAGACTGAAACAGGTGTCGATGCCAAGACCGAGGCAGGAGTTTCCGGGGGCGGATTCGGCTTTAGCGCACATGCTTCCATGTCATGCGAAGTATCACACCGAGACGAGCAAACCCGCGCGACCAAGATGGACGCTAGGATTCACATGAAACTGAAAATGGCACGAGAGGATCTGTCGGAAGGTATGAAAGCATGGATCGACGAATCCAATGAGTTCTCTCGCACAATGAACCAGTTGCGTATGCAATTTGCAGTCGCTAAGGTTCAACAGATCACCCAGCAGATATCAACTGAAGGCGTACCGATGGAAGTAACAGAGCCTTCTGAAGCAGAATCTGCGCCTGCTGTAGAATAACTACATATCTAGGAGATATACATGAAAAAACTTACCCTTTTGCTGTTCCTTACTTTCCCAATGTACGTAGTCGCTGATTCACTGACATTCGGTGTCAATGGCGACAATGCTGATGGGTGCGATATACCAGACGTGTTTGTCGAGTATGAGTTTGAAAACGACAGCGGTGTATCTGCTCACGGACGCGTCCATAACAAGGGCAACCGTATATGTGAAGATACGTTGTCGGCAGACCTTGGTATCGAGTCTGATTTTGGCTTGGTTTCAGTTGAGTTTGGCTACGACCGACGAGGTGTTACGGCACTGAATGGCAATGACTTCTATTACGGATCTATCCAGGCAGAAACTGCCGTGGTGAATCTTGATCTTGACGTATCAGACGCAAACGTCGAGATAGGACTCGATCTAGTCAAGCAGGTTCCGCGAATGGCTATTGAAACTGACCTTGGATTTGGTGTTGCACTTGAAGCCGATTCTACGTTCTACGACATGGGCGCACTATCCACGTTTCGCCTTTCGTGGTCAAAGGACATCGACGAGAGTTGGGGAGTCGAAGCATTCGTGCAAACGACCAAAGGCGTTCTAAACGCGCCTGACGGAATTAAGTGGACGGTTGGACCGCCACCTGATGGACCAGACGACCCCCACGCTTTTGGGCTGGGAATTACACGGAAGTTTTAGATATGAATAGTGATAAAGAAAAGGTAGCGGAGGCTAATAAGGTTATTCGTCTCCCTATTCTTTGGAACATTATCGTCATTACTGTATTAGGCACTGGATTCGCTGGAAGTGTGCTATGGCTTAACGTCACATACCCAGCGTACTTCGGTGAGGCCGCTTGGGCCTTCGTAGGTGTCGTATTTGGTATGTATATAACGATTATTGGAATTGTTGGTCGGTTGTATTTCAAACAACTGGGTGAATTTGATGAAGGCGACTAAAACCCCTTGGTGGCTATTTGTACTGCTACTATTTTCGAGTATGTTGTTGATGGGGTGGTCGTCCGACATAGACAATCACGGACACGTTCATTCAATCGAACATGAGCATCAACATTCTCACAGACATACCGGTCACGGCGAAAGACATGAGCATACTCATTCTCATGTTTGCATGGACCACGAGGAAGACAATGCTAAGGACGATAAGTCTAGTTAGCCTGCTTTTCCTAACCGGATGTGCCAGTCAAGTTCCACCAACGCCTACTGATAAGGATCCTGCAACTCAAGTATCAGATGGAGTAGGAGACGCAGTTGGTAATGTCGCAAAGGGCGTC
>MPMU01000122.1 GCA_002238665.1 Gammaproteobacteria bacterium bin55 | reverse complement strand
GATGAGGCAACCCTCGAATTCACCATAACAGTGTTCGAGGATTTGCAACCTGCATTCGAGCAATCAGCTTCTGTGGAAGATATGCAATACATCCAAAACTCACACATTGAAGCGTTCACGCTACCTTCAGCGACGGGTGGGAATGGCGAGCTGGTTTATACGCTGACTCCAGAACTTCCAGTAGGATTGATGCTGGACACTATGTCACACACAGTTTCTGGTACACCTGAGCAGCCTATGAGTACCACCACGTACGTTTGGACGGTCATGGATGAGGACGGGGATCAGGCTGAGGTGCGGTTCAAATTGACCGTGCTGGAGGATTTTCAGCCAGCATTCGATCAAGACACTACTGTGGAAGACATGGAATACATCCAAGACTCTCCGATTGAGGCGTTCATGTTGCCATCTGCGACGGGCGGGAATGGTGAGTTGGTCTATTCGCTGGATCCTGTGCTTCCTCCCGGCTTGATGCTGGATACCATGACACATACGGTTGCTGGCACACCCGAGCAACCTATGACCACCACCACTTACGTTTGGACAGTCATGGATGAGGATGGGGATCAGGCTGATGTGCAGTTCGAATTGACCGTGCTAGAGGATCTACAACCGGCATTCGATCAAGATGCTACTGTGGAAGACATGGAGTTCATCCAGGACTCACCGATCGAGGCATTCACGCTACCTTCAGCGATGGGTGGGAACGGTGAGTTGGTTTACTCGCTGACTCCAGAACTTCCAGCGGGATTGATGCTGGATGCCATGTCACACACAGTTGCCGGTACCCCTGAGCAACCCATGCCATCCACTACCTTCGTTTGGTCGGTGATGGATCAAGATGGTGATGAGGTTGATTTGCAGTTCAACATGACGGTGCAGCAGGATCTACAACCAAATTTCGCGCTCGAAGAGCATGAGGAAACCTATCTCCAAAACGATCCTATCACGCCGTTACAGTTGCCACTGGCCGAGGGAGGTAACGGAGAATTGACCTATCAATTCATGCCGCAAGTCCCAGATGGTTTGGAATTCGATGCAACTTCACGGACAATCAGCGGGACTCCCACTGTGTGGCAAGAGCGTACCGAATACCATTGGATTGCGACGGACATAGACGGTGATTCAACGTCGTTCAGTCTATTTATCACGATCATTGAGGACCTATTCCCAACGTTCCCAGAAGGAACAATGATCGCTGAGCTGTCTTACGTCACCGATTCCAGCATCGATACAGTCACCCTTCCAAGTGCTACTGGAGGCAATGGTGTGCTTCAGTATCAATTGGAACCAGATCTACCTGCAGGCTTGATGCTCGACCTGGAGACGAAGCAGTTGAGCGGGACTCCTACGGCACCTCTTTCAAGGACACTATTTGAATGGACCGTAATGGATACGGACGGCGATAGCAACTCAATCCAGTTCCATCTCACTGTTGTGCTGGATACGCAACCTGAGTTCCAGTCCTCCGTTCCTGATCAGGTGCTGATTGTTGATATGCCTATCACACCGGTGACTTTGCCAATGGCGGAAAGTGGCAACGGGGATCTCAGCTACACGCTTGCCCCTACTTTACCACCAGGCTTGTCATTCGATGAGGCAAACCGGGAAATATCAGGTACGCCTACGGTAATCAGCGCGTCTTCAACCTATACATGGATGGTCGAAGACAGCGATGGCGATACGGCCGTTCTTGAGTTTGCAATTGAAGTCCGGCCCATGGCACCAATGCTGGTTGGGTCAATCAGTCCTATCATGCTCTACGCAGGTGGAATGTCCGAAACCGTTAATGTGACCAGTGCGGTCACTGGTCTGGTCGACACTTGGACGATCGTGGTTGATGATGATTCTGTAGTTAGCGTTTCGACAACGCAACCAAGCCAAGTGATCTTAACACCACGGATGGAAGGGACTGCCCGGGTGTCGGTTACAGCGTCCAACATCACCGGATCCGTGAATTTTGGTTTCAATGTAACTGTAATGACCGACGCCGCGGAAGAAGCTCGGATTGATGTCGCCCTCGCCGAAAATGGACGCGCGATGCTCTCGAGCGCTCTAAATGTCTTTGAGCGACGTTTTCTATTGTCGAATGACAGCTCGTCAGGCGAAGTCGCAGCTACAGGTGTGAGGGATCAGCCGACTACGCAGTCTTGGGTGACTGACGCATGCCTTTCCTGTAGCACGAAAGGCCTTCAAGCAGGTTCTGGGTCAGCGTTTTCGAATATTCCATACGGTCTAGATCTGAACCGACGACCTGATTTCTTGATGTCGGATTTCGTTCATGGCACAGAAAAGTGGAGTGTGTGGGCGGCATTTAACTCCACTGGATTTTCAAGTGGTAAGGACGACAACACGGTTGACGGGATGATGAGCTCGCAATACCTTGGCGCAGATTGGGGTTTCGGCGAGAACCTTTTCGGCGGGTTAGCGGTCGCTAGGCACTCAAGTGACACAGATTATGATTTTGCCAGCGAGGTAGCAACCGGCGCGGGCACTGTAGATATTTCACTGACCGCAATTTACCCCTACCTCCAGGGGAAGAATGGGAATAGATTTTCTTTCTTCTTAGTGGGTGGAACAGGTAGTGGTGAAGCCACTCTGAATCGTACTCATTCAACCATGACGGAACAAAGCTCGGACGCTCGTGCCAATCTGTTTGCGGGAGGATTCGAGTACCTGGCCTACCAGGCAGCCGCGTTTGATCTTTCGATAGTAGGTAACGCAGGATCAGCTTCGATTTCTCTTGACGAGGATTCGGGACTTCTGTCGGGACGCGAAGGCTCCAGCGGCAAAGCAAGTTTGGGCGGCGACATTTCCTTCGTGCGAGACCTTGAGGAAGGCTCGATGGCCACATCCTTGAGCTTGCGAGCCGCCTCTGATTCTGGTGATGGCGAAACAGGGACTGGCTTAGAAGCCGGCGGAGCTGTCAGTTACTGGGGTGCTAATTTTGATTTTCACTTGGGCGGCAAGGTTGTTGCAGCGCATTCAGGCGAAAGTGTTAAACGTGCTTCTTTTACTGCACGGATCCGTTATAAAGCAACTTCAGATGGCACGGGGCTGGGGATATACGTTGCACCGAACCTCGGCATGGACCACATGCAAGGGAGCGGCCTTTTTAACGAAGAAATGCGAATTGCCGATCTGCGCCGCAATCTCTCGGCACAATCAGAACCATCAATCGAAAGCGCGGTTTCATACGGCATACTAGTGAGAAACCAATCGTTCCTATTGACGCCAAGCCTCAAATTGGAGAAGGCTCATCGCGACCTGGAGAGGATTTCTCTCAATGCACATTTTCGCCCCGTGGGACAGCAGCAACAGGCTCTTTCTTGGATGCTAGGTGTTCAGAGCATAGAACGCAGCGGAGACAGCGCAAGTCTCGGGTTCATCACCCGGTTACAGTTGCGGTTATAGTGAGCCTATGGAGAAAAGCGTTTTGACCTAGGTGTGTTTAATATCTCTACAGCGATAATCAAGATGAGAACAGGTGAGGCCGAGAGCCGCGCTACGTGATCGCGACGGAGTTGGCTAGAGTGTGGATCTTAAGGTGCAAGAGACAGCCTTTGCCCTTGAAATTAACCTCCAGTCGGATAATCATCTTCAAAAAGCATTGAGTGTGGGGCGGTGATTAAGCTGTCCTGTTCGAGATCGTAGGGTACCACGAGCAACACTTCATCGGACTCTTGGAACCAAAACGGTTCAAGGGGTTTGTCGAATCGGTCGGTCCGTGGATAGATCAGTAAGACCTCCTTTCTCTTTTGGTCCGCCAGGTATTTCTTTGCGTACGCAAAGAGTTGATAAACATCAGCCTGTGAAATCTGATAGTTTCCTTTACGGTCGTCTTGGTTGAGGAGCTTCCATTTAGTGTCTCCAATCAGGTTACGGTTCCCCTGTTTAAATGCCAAATCTGGTTTTAACTGAAATATTCGAGACCCGACGTGGTTCTGAACTAAAGAATGAGATTGAGCCTGGGATTTAACAGTCCATTTTTTAAATTGCGTTCTGAGTTTTGCGGAAACATAGTCCTCAAATACTTTGTTCATTGGGAACAACATAGACTGAGTTCTATTCGCTCCTTGCTTAGTCAAGGGATTTAGACCCTGCAAAATCAGGCGACATGTGGGCATCGCAGGCTGGTAGTGCTGAATAAGCCGATCGTGGTGTATTGCACGGAAATCGCCTGAAGGATCTTGGGTCGCACGAACACGGTCGAACCAAAAGAGAAACTCTCTGCAGTGTTGCCGATTGGTTGAATCTCGTGAATTGCGTGAAACAATTTCCAATGCACCCTTAATCAACCGATTGATTGGTCTGTCCATCTCGAACTCGTCGAACTCGCAATAGACATTACTTTTGTCCGTGATATTTCTCTTGATATGTTCACCGAGCACTAGTTTGCCTCGAATGAAGCGTAGATTGTCTTGTTGATCAACATAGCTTCGCGCGATTCCTCTTCGAACTATATCCCCGACATGCTCTAAGAATTGGCGCATCAGCAGTTCATATAGAGGCACCTTGTGTGCGTCCAAGTTAGCCAACACTCCTGGTTTGAACGGCGAGTTCCGAAGCTCCACGAGCATTCGCACAAGCAACTGCCTAGCTTGATCTGCGGTAGTCTGTTTTGCGGTTTTAGGAAGTATTTCAATCTGACAACCAGATTCCGTGCGCACCACACCCACATATTGCTGTACTGTTAGTACGTCTCGGCCATTTGAACGAGAATATTTAAGAATCGGCTCTAGATTGGATTGCTCATTGTCCTCCAACAAGCTCAAGACAGAATCAAAATCATCACTGGCTAACTGAAGATTACCTCCCTCAATAATCTCGTTGTGAGTCCCCCTGTAAATCCTCCCATGTTCAGCAATCCACAGTGACACCCCTAGTCACCACTAGGTAGATTGTCGTAGATCTTTAAGTAAGAACCAGGGTTGCCCAGTGCCTCTTTGTTAAGTCTATATGTGTATTTGTACATAGAACTTGAACCGGAGGAGACAATCTCTTCAGAAACTTCAGCCTGAGTTACAAACTGAGCTGATCGGTCATTAGTGCGATCGTCAGCTAGAACCACACGGACTTTCTCCCAGTCGTCGAAAAAGTACTCCGTCAGTAATGGAATGATCTTTGTCTGAAAGATCGTCGGTAACTCTT
>MPMU01000003.1 GCA_002238665.1 Gammaproteobacteria bacterium bin55 | reverse complement strand
CTGCTAAATATCTGAAGTAGGGAAGTTCATGACTCCAATATCCATCGTATTCTTGCTCAAGCGATGTCCATACTTCAAAGATCATCGTCCAAGTAACTCGAACGTGATCGTGCATTCTCTTGTGTCGACACTCTTAGTGACTTTGCTTACGAATGGGTGTTCAGCGCCGAAGAGCGAGACCGAGTTTTATTCGGATTCGATCTTTCTTCCCGATAGTTCCTATACAGTCGACGCTGTCGCTTTTGCGGACGTAGACGGAGACGACGAGGAGGATTTTATATTCCTTGACTCGACCGAGGGGCTAGATTTCGCTACGCTCAGAGTAGGGAATATTTCAGACGGGGGCATCAAAAGCAAATGGCCATCTGAACCACAGACTGAAGTACCAAAAGCAACCAGGTTCGTTTTGGGGAATGTCGACTTGGATCCCCAATCCGAGCTAGTACTGATCTGCACCAGTCAGAATCCCTGTGATGGCAATCAAGGAATTTTCGTACTTGACTGGGATTCGAACGGATTTGTCCTAGCGACCGCAAGCGACCTTCCAATCATTGATGCAGCGCTTCTTGACGCGGATGGTGACAGCGTTCTGGAGATCGCGTATGCAGTCTATGAGGAAAACTCTGGTCTCGAAGGAGACGAGAATTTATTTTCGTTGAAGATAGACCGATTTACGACGGACGGATTGAAACCGCTCCACTCCATCGAGTTTCCATGCCCCATTCGATCGATGATTACGCATGACACCGATGGCGATGGTGTCGACGAAATCATTACAGAGGAAGAATCGAGCGATCGTTATAACGATTATCAAATCGCTATCTATAGGATCTCGACAACTGACGGCATCAAAATTGCAATCAAGGAGCATGTGTTGTTTAAGGAGGATCTGAATTTCATGCAAGTATTTGAATACGACGGAGACCAATATCTCTTCCTTGAGTATGGCGAAAATTTCTGGAAAGTAGTGTATAGAATAGACCCTCATTCCGACCAGTCATTCGAACTCATCACGCAGGAGTTATTGGATCCCAGACTATGGGCAGCAGCCGTGCGATCGACGATGGCTTATAGTGCAAGCCGCGATCAATTACTACAGATCGGTGACAGCGGTTCATTAGATTGGCAACCTAAGCCTAGTGAGGAATGAGCGTGCAATCACGTAGGAGTGTTGCCTTCAGAACCGTTCTTGCTCGTTTTTAGTCGCTGTTTACAACGATTTTCTCAGCTAGCCATCCACTATTAACATAACGAACACCACGATTCGTTACACGAATCCATTTCGACTAGTAGAGGTAACACGAACCTAATTTGGTTGCATGAGATGTCCTCTAGTGAGCAAACGCCGTGAACAACCCGCGTGGAAAAACACCCTGACTTCCACGGTTGAAGTGCCTAAGTGATTGTTTAAAAAACACAGTTTGCTTTAGGTACTACATTTCGTGTCTTTAAGAAGGGGTGAAACTGAAGTTAATTCAGATCAATGGAATAAGGATAACGATACGGCTAGAAGCCGAAGTAGTGATACAGCTTTTTACAGTGCCCATCCAAGGAGGTCGCATGCACAAAGTGTTTTAACGTATGCTCGTCTTGAAAAATCATGCCACTGGTAGTTTCCAATGCCACTCGGATCGACTATGCGGACATTACAGTGCCCTGAATTTTGGTCCGATGAGAGAGATTGCGAACGCAAGTTAAGGTTATGAACGCAATAGCCACATGCACACGAATGCGGTTCGGAGTCCAGTGAAAGATTGGACGTATCTTGAACTCATGTTTAGTGACTCGGAAACAGTGTTTGATCTGCCATAGCTCGGCGTAATAATCCATCGCATCACCTGCTTCGGTGGTATCGGATAAATTGGTGATTACCCCATGTAGACCATCCCATTGGGCATCCTTCACAATGTGCTCATCATTGACGAGATACGAAGTGTTACCCAGTTTTTTCAGAAACCGTTGGTAGTTTCTCGGTCGATCCAGCAGGTGTGCTGGAATCGGAGTCCCAGACGGATGCTTGCGCGTTAGTTTCTTCAATAGGAGAAGGGTGAAGCGTTGATTCAACGTCCGGATGATCAAGAAGCTACAGTCTATGAGCGAATCAGCGTCTAAAAGAACTAGACCGAACCGTTGCTTCGTTACTACAAGGATTATCCATGTAGCTATGCGGTGATAGAGGGTACTGGCTCTGTCGATGCAATTTTCGAGTCGATTGCAAAAGTTCTCTCAGATTAAGATCTAGTAATTTTTAAACTGACCAGATGTGGTTGGTTTTGTCGCTGAGCAGGACAACATCGACTCGAGATCCAGCAACTAAGTTTCCTGAAGATTCAGGCACCTCCACCAAACAGTTAGCTTCGGCAAACGAAGTTAGACGGTTCGATCCTTGGTCAAGAACTGTTGTTACTGAAAGCTCACTATCGTTCTTCCATAGAGTGCCTCGCTGATATTCGCGCCGACCAACAGAATGGTGTAGGTCGTTCGTCAATATGGCACTTAACTTGAGTGGTCTACTAGGATTCGCCCCAGAAATCAGTTCGATAGCTCGGTTTACAAAAAGCAAGTACGTGACAATGGTGGAAACAGGATTACCTGGCAGACCGAAAAATACGCAATCTCGAATCAGACCCACCGCAAGAGGTTTACCGGGTTTTAAGGCAATATTCCAGAACGTCAATTCACCGATTTCTTCTACTACAGGTCTGACAAAATCACTTTCACCAACCGATACCCCACCACTGGTTAACAGTAAATCAACTTCCTGCGTGGCTTGGTCTATGCAATTTCGTGTAATCTCTTGATCGTCCGGCAATCTCCCGAAATCTACGATCTCTACCGCGTGATGTCGAATTAACTGTTGTAAGGAAATGCGATTCGAGTCATAGATTTGACCGGGCAAGAGTACAGAACCTGGATCCTGAAGTTCATCTCCTGTCGAAAACAACCCGATCTTGGGTTTGCGTGAGGTGGAAACAGATTCGACTCCACAGGCGGCCAGCCAGCCGATATGAAAATCATTGAGAATCTGTCCTTGGTGAAGTAGCTTCTTGCCTTTGGCAACATCAGATGCTTGGAAGCGAATATTCATTCCATGTCTGATCGTCTCATCAGGACTCACTGTTATCGTATTCTCTAGGCGTCTTACATCTTCCTGCAGAACTACGGAATTTGCGCCCTTGGGTAACATAGCACCCGTAAATATTCGAGCACATTGACCATTGGCAACGACTCCTGTGAACGGATGGCCGGCACGACTTTCTCCGATCACCGTATACGTTGTTTCACCTGAGTCAAGAACAGAATCGTGTAAGGCATATCCGTCCATTGCGGAACTGTCAAATGGCGGCATATCGATAGGTGCGAGCACGGCATTCTTTAAGGTTCTACCTGCAGCCGTGACTAACTTGGTGTGTTCGGTCTCTGCAATTGGTGTAACAATTTCTCCTAGACGGTCTAGAGCATCTTCTATGGAAAGCAATTGAGGTGGTATGGTCATCCTAGCCTTGGAAACTACAACAAATATCTGTTCGGTCGCTATCGGAACAGTGGAATCCTATCTAGAGGACTCACGAGATATTCCTCGAAAACATAATGAGCAACTCTTGGGAATGATAGATTCGGTGGTTAAGCATAGTGGCTATGAAAAACAACAGATTGACTGCGTGGCATTTTCCGCAGGACCTGGTTCTTTTACCGGAGTTCGACTCGGTGCTTCGGTGACTCAAGCAATAGCAACAGGATTGAATTGTCAAAGTTATTGTGTGCCTTCAGCGTTGGTTCTTGCTGAAGTTGCTCGACCATTAGGCAGGGTGGGTAGAGAATTGATCACGGTTAGGCGATCAAGACGTGAATGGGTCTATGTCGCGAAGTTATGTAAAGACCAAGACAAAGACGATTTTACTCTGATCGAGGAGCAACTCGAACGTGAATCAGATGTACCTGATACGAGCAATGTGGTACACGACGATTTATTCAATTTGAGTGCTACATTGGTACTAGAAATCGCCGCTAAACGCACCGAGGAGTGGCATGACCCACAATTTGCTCTACCTATCTACGTCACAGGCGATACGCCATGGAAGAAAACCAACTAATTCAGGTTTTCAAGGAACGAACTGATCAAACACTGCCTGCATGGCTGAGTGAATTGCCAGTACAGGTACTTGACTGTGATCAACGGCCGAACGATTGGCATTTGGTGATCGGTCGAGATCAGCTTGAGTTAGCTCACCCACAACAACCTACGATGCAGCTCAGTACTCAAAGCGTGACTCGAAGACTGAAACAGAAAGAAGCCACTGAGCTAATCAAGGCTTGTAGTGCCTCACGGGGACAACGTATTCTTGACGGATTTGGAGGCTGGGGCGTGGACGGACTCACGATGGCGTTAAATGGGGCTGATGTAACGATTTGTGAGATCAATCCATTGGTTCATGGCCTGCAATTAGACCTGTCTAGACGATTGAATTTCCCAGCTCATCATCGACATTCTGACGTGCGGGAACTACTGCAATCAGTGGACGTGAGTTTCGATATTGTTTATCTAGACCCTATGTTCCCAGCCCATCCAACAGGAGCGAAGTCGCGGAGAGAACTGGAAGTACTTTCACAACTCAGTGGGGAATCGAGCACATTGGAAGTCTTTGAATTAGCGATGGATGTGGCCACGAGTAGAGTTGTTGTAAAACAAAGGCGTAAGGACTCAACTGTAGAGCCTCCTAAAGCCAGCTGGTCAATTACTGGCAAGACGATTCGTTTTGACGTATATCAGAGGATAAATTGATCAATCCGAGACCTGACCCAGAGGCTTTTCCACCAAACGTTCAATCATTGCACTCTGAATCTTGGACTGCTCTCGGTTTTGTATGGCCGCCTGTTCAACCAAGTACTGATCGATTTGGCTACTTATGGTCTTCAGTGAATTCGTATTGAACTCAATAGGCAGTTCGAGATTTCTCGACTCAAAGATAGTCTGAGTTTTTGACAATAGCGCTTCTTCGGGCTTGTGACTAGCTGACTTATCGTCTGAGGTGGCGTGTTTGTCGGTGAGAATTACCTTTGATACAAGGAACCAAGGCTCAACCCAGGTTGCCAACAGCTTGGTACGGTCCTGCATCTTGGCTTCGTCATTTAAAGTCATTTGGTTTCGATAAGCAATGAAGATCTGGGCGTTTTCCAAGTGCTGGATCCAGCGCGCAGATGCATTCTCGTCGTTGCGAAAGACCAAGAGATTTGCAAAGAGACCAACTAATTCAGATACTCGCTGATGCAATTGGGATTTACTCAGTGAATTGCTGGACTTCACGACGTAGATACACAGTGCCGGTACAAAGAGGGTATGTAGTGAGTTATTTCGGTACCAGAACGCGCTTTCCCTGAGACTCGTTGGTATTTCTACCTTTTCACCCTCAATCTTGGTTTCGTACATCTCTAAGACGTTTTTCAATAGAACCATCGCCGGATCACGCGCAAATAGATGTGAGTGATTCAAAGAGTCCAGCCGAAGTAGAGTCTGAATGAATTCAATTCGATCCAAAAGATCGGATAGCCTGATATTTCTATCTTCTCCACATGAAATAGCCATACAAACAAGATTCATGGCATTTACTGTTGCCAGACCATTAATGGAGTGGATTACGTCAAAGGCAAAACGTTCGGTTGTGCTTCGGATATCCTGATTGGAGTCACTGTATTCAGCGACGTTTAATGGATCGCCAAACGAAATGCTAAGCGTGCCCATTCGACTGCTCAGCTTTAGCAGGTTTCGCACTAAGCCGAACACATTTTCACTTTGTTTTTTTGCACCTTTGAGTTCGGAGATGTGGCCATTCATCTCCAATAAGCGCTCATAGTTGGCATATACCGGGACGATAGAAATCGGTCGCTCCAACCCCTTTTCGTGACACTCAAGCAGAGTTCGGATCAGACCATATTGGGGTGGCAGCATCCATCCGGTACGGCTACGTGTTCCTTCAACGAAAAACTCCACTGGATTACCTAAGCGGATAATTTCGTAGAGGTATGACTCCAGCACATTCCGATAGACTTTCAGATCGTGATAACTGCGCTTGATGTAGAAAGCGCCAAGGCGACGCAGAATCCCACCAACCACAGGTAAGTTCAGGTTATCACCCGAGGCGACGTGTGGAATCACAAAACCGCGTGTAAAGAGCACATAGGAAAGCAAGATGTAATCCAAGTGGGAACGATGGTTTGGTACGTAGACGACTGTACGTTCAGCAGAGTGCTCCGCCAGTTGCTCTATTCCGTGTACCTCGATTCCAGAGAAACAGCGTTTCCAGTAAGGTCGAAGAAGCAAACTGAAAAACTTGATCACTGGGTAGGAAAACTTCGTCCGGATGTTTTTGTAGTAGGTCTTTGCGAGTTTTCGGGATTTGTCTTGCTCGTCTTTCGATTGAGGGGTTTGAGTGGTTGAGGAGCGCGAAACCACCAGACGCTCTATTTCTCGTGGGGCCGGATTGATCGGACCTATGACCCGGTGTTGATTTTCTACCAAATGATGCCGCAACTCTCTACCTACATGTCTCAGGTTCTGAACGTGCGTGTGTTTTCGATTGATCAGGTTCTGCCAATCGAGGCAGGGACCGAAGTGAATCACAATATCGCTTCGACTAAATACGAGACAGAGCAAGCGACGGAATCCGAGCGAGATGCTTGATTGTTCAGAAAAAATGGCCTGCAGAAAGGAATTGGACTTTCTATTTACTCGCCCCCAGAAGATGCTGACAGGAACTAGATGTAGTCGTAGCGATTCATCGGTCATGTGTGCTTGATGGATTCTTCGAAATCTTTCTGAAAATCGGAACATGACCAAGCGTCGTTTAAAACCAGCGCTACGTCGTAGACAGAAGAATGATCGGTCCTCGGCTACTCCGGGAGGAGACTCGAAAGGATCCGATAAATTTGCCTTCTCACACGCAATTTGCAGAGTGGCAATATCGGTGAGAGATCGATGCTGTAACGCATAGATAGACAATCGATCCTGCAGTTCAAGTTGCCCGACAATCGTCGGTCTAATGAGGAGTTTTAGAAACTTTCGATAACAGCGGTAGGTGAATGGTAACTTGAGGCGGGATTCCGTTCCATTCGGCTTATCTATCGAAGTAATCCTCAAGGGCAGGCGTTTCTGTTACAGAGTCTTCAGCATTATTATCACCCTTTCCATTAGCCTCTAGATTGAGCTCCCAGATGGGTTTGAATTTTCGTTCATTTTCCGCTTGAATCTTTTCAGGGGATAAAAGTACTGTGGGACGAATAAATACCAATAGGTGTCGCTTCTCAACTGTGTTAGACCTGCTTCGGAAGAGGTTTCCGAGCAATGGTATGTCCCCTAGTAAGGGTACTTTGCGAACACTATTCGTTTCTCGGTCCCCAATCAGTCCTCCCAATACGATGGTTTGCCCATTATCTGCAATAACCTCAGTTTTGATTGTTCGCACGGAAGTAACGATGTCTGCAAATCCTGCTTGTCCTATCCCCAACTCTGGAGTGATCACGTTTTCAACCTTTTGAAAAACGACCATTCGTATTGTGTCGTCGTGATTTATGAAGGGCGTTACAGTTAGCTCAACTCCTATTGGTTTTCGGGTTGTTTGAGTTTGGGGTACCGGTGTCCCAGTGTTTTGAAAAATAATGTTTCCACTTCGTATGGGGATTTCCTGCCCAACTATTATTTGGGACTCAGCATTATCCAGTGCTGTGATGTGAGGTGTCGAGAGGAAGTTTGCTTGGGTCTGAGTTGCCAACGCATTCATAATTGCTCCAAAGGACAACCCATCTGGGTCTACCTTCGCAACTCCCAAAGTCGGGGAATTAAAGGTAGCCAGCGCGTCTGAAGCCTTGTAGTCCTCTCCGTTGCCGGTTCCCGACTGTAGATTTTGCATGAGTGCGGTGATTAATCCACTTACCGAAGTAGTAATCACGGGGCTGTTTTCGTTTGCATTATCAGCGACACCTAATTCGATGGCAAAGCTATCGCTATCTGAAAGCGTAATTTCAACAATAGCAGCTTCTATCAAAGCTTGAGCCCGACGTACATCGAGATCAGCGATTAACGATTCGACGTCTGCGATTTGGCTTAATGAACCTCTGACCACAATCGCATTCTGTTGCTCGTCTGCTTCAATCCGACTATTCACCGTGTCGGCACCGACTGATTGCCCACCACCATCAGGACTCATGATCTTCCTGATTAACTCGGCTGTAGTCGCTGCGTCGGCAAACCTGAGATTGAAAACTCTTACGTTTTTACCTTGTTGGGATTCTTGGTCGAGTACGCTGATTGCCCTGACTACTTCGTTGACTTTATTTGGCTGTCCTCGAACCACCAGAGTGTTGTTATTCTCATTGGCGATTACCCGAACGTCATCGCCATCTGTGATAAATCCCAATTCTTCGATTAGTCTGGCGGTGTCGCTCACCAAGGACTTCTCAAGCTTGATAACTTTGAGATCTATTTCTTGAGGCTGGTCCAGGTCTTGAATCAGATTGACTAAGGCTTCGGTGTTGTCAGCATAGTCTGTGATAATGAGTACATTCGGGTCAGAGATGGCCGCTAAATGCCCATAGTTCGGCGAAATGTTGCGTGCTAATTTCACCATCTCAACAGAGTCTATGTGAGTTAGTCTGACTAACTTGGTGACTAATCGATTGTCTAATGAGTCTTCGAGTTCGCTTCTCGCGCCTCCGAATGTCCGGGCGATTGCGGTTGAGACCACTGTGTAGATACCTTCGTTTTCGATGATCTCGAAACTGTGAGCTCGCATCACCGAACGAAAGACCATCCATACGCCATCGACGGACAGACTTTGGTCAGAAGATACCGTTACATTCCCAGAGACTCTAGGCTCAATAACGATTGTGCGGCCTGTGATTCTGGCGATGTCAGCAATGAATTGCTTAATATCGACGTTATCGACATTGATCGTCCAGTTGTCATTTTGAGCGGCGACAATTTGAACCGTTAGACTCGCCAACGCGATCAATGCCAAAATTAGGTGCCGTCTCACTTACTGCCCCACAGGTATTTCGAGTGCAAAGGTTCTTTGTCCTCTCTTGACTTCCATTTTCAAGAAGTCAGTATCACTTAAACTCTCAGCAAAATTCTCATCATCGAGAAGAGTGGAAATAGACAGCGAATTGATTGACACTATTCTGTCACCTGGCTCCAATCCGTACCGCTGAAGATTATCATCTTGAATCTCGTCACCAAAAACCAAGTCGTCGCCTTCACGTGCCTGTTTCATATGAGTGAACAATTCGCTAATAGCAGTATTGATTTTGTTGTCCGCTCGTGGTATTGAATTGTCCTCACTTATCGCATTCACAGTACTTTGCGAACTCAACGATGCTACTTTTTCCTCTGGACTTGGCCAAATGGAAGGTCCATCAGGGTGATACAACAGCTGTTCACGATTTCCTCCGCGGCTGAGGATTACTCGGTCTTGGCGAATTTCCTCCAGTCTCGCAATTCCAGATACTGTATCGCCAATGCCGTAACTCTCTGGGTTTCTCTGCGATTGTGTGGAAATCAATGCAATCGATGATGCAGGGTCATCCGATACGAATGATCCGTGAAGTTTCAGACGCAGGTTGGTGTTTTGAATCACTTCCTGGGTGGTGGTTGTTGCGCCAGCGACTCCAAATAGATTAGCCTTGGATATTGTCTCGATATCGGTGATTCTGACTTTCTCTGCCGGTGGTGTGTAGGCGTTTTCCGTCGCACTCACTGGTGGTCCACTCACGAAGTACCAGATCGCATTAGCGAGTACGAATAGCCCGATTAGTATAGAGACCCCCGTTACCGGTAAGGCCAGATTTTCCAGCCAGGTCAATAGTTTTCGGGAGTAGAACATTGTTGTAACAGTTTTTTGCTAGGTGGAGTGTTCCTAAATCTACTCGACGGGTGTAATGGTCCGTGTTTCACGTTGACTGTTCGTACGAGATTGAGAAGATAGTGAACGTTAGATAGCTCTGGGCCTCGATAAGTTGCGGGACAGCCTTTGGATTTTAGAGGTCGTAGTGTCTTTCTTAGGAAAACCTGCAATAACCGACACTGTGTGCTTTAGTCCGGCTCAAACAGTTTTTCGTAAACGGTGAATGCGATGTCACTCTCCTCGCCTTTCGTGAGCCATGGTGCATCGGCCAGGACCACCAGTCGATTTGAGGCTGAGATCGCTATCTCTCCGGTGGCTGGATCGTACATCGCGGTCATCAGCATTAGTTCTCGCTCGCCTTCAGAAATCGTTAACTGAATACCTCCATTTTGCTTATGGAAGCGACCAACCATCGCGGGCAGGCGAGTTTGGTGTACATTTGAACCTAATCCATAGTGAACTGAGCCTCCGGCCCAGTGAATTTCACCTTCTGCCAGATTGATTACACCGTCATCGGTCAATGAAATGGAGAGGTCTTGTATCTCCAAGCTACCAGTGATATCCATCTCGTAGTGCGAAAGTATGAGATTGATTGCCTGAGGATCGATCTGTCCGTTTAACACGACACTTAGCGTCGACCAGCCTCGCTCCGTTTCGGCTTCCAGGCTGACACCATGTCCTATGTACTCTAGCGAGTAGGCTATTTTGCCGCGTAATAACGATGCTGGCTTGGCTTGCCAAGCCACGTGACCTAGCAATGCTGTTCGATGGTAGGTATTTACCTGACCTACCCAAATTGTGCCCGTTGCCTCACGGAGAAACTGTTGATTTGGATCAATTCTTTGGACGACAAATCGTGCTGGTGCCAGTATCAAAAACAAAATGCAGAATGTGATCGCAATGGCTAAACCAATACCGACCCATTTCATAGAAGTAGTCGTTCGAGCGTTCTTAAATAGATGTTTGCTAGAGGTTCGAGTTCGTCTACTGCCACACACTCATTAATCTTGTGTATCGTGTGATTTACCGGGCCGATTTCGACGGTTTCGATACCTTTGGGTACTAGGAAACGTGCATCTGAGGTGCCGCCTGAGGTGGATTTCGACGTCTGAATCCCCATTACATCCTCGATCGCGCCAACCGCGGCCTCAGTGAGATTCGCTTGACTAGACAGAAAAGGCTGGCCGGATTGGTTCCACTTTATTGCTGACTTGATTTCAGGGTGAATTGCATCAATCTGTTGCTCGACGACCGCTATGAGCGACTCTTTGGTCTGCTCAGTATTGAACCGAAAATTGAACTCGAGTAGCAATTCCGCAGGAATCACGTTCAATGCACCCGTGCCGCTGTTCAGGTTGGAGATCTGAAATGTTGTGGGTGTAAAAAAGTCATTGCCGTGATCCCAGGTTCGCTCAACGAGCGACACAAAGGTACGGATGAGTTCATGGATAGGATTTGGTGTGATGTCTGCATATGCCACATGGCCGAGTGTTCCGGTCAATTTCAGTTGACCAGAAAGCGAACCACGACGGCCGACTCGCATGACATCTCCGACAGTTTCACTGGAAGAGGGTTCGCCTACGATGGCGTAGTTAAAAGTCTCGTTATTGGCGTAAAGCTCGTCAATCACTTTAACGGTACCGTTGACGGCTTCGCCTTCTTCATCGCTCGTGATTAGGAATCCGATAGAGCTTTTCGGTTCAGGGTGTTCACGGCAAAATTCTTTTGCGGCAATCACCATCGCCGCAATACTTGACTTCATGTCAGCGGCCCCTCGTCCAAAGAGGTGATCGTCGCGAATAGTTGGCTCGAATGGGTCCGATGCCCAGAGATTCAAAGAGCCTGTAGGTACTACGTCGGTATGTCCCGCGAAAACACAACGAGGCTGTTGTTCGCCATACGTTGCCCAGAGATTGTCGACATCTCCGAATTTCATGTGTTTTACTGCAAAACCGCAATCTTTGAGGATGTCGGCGATCAAGTCTTGACAGCCAGCATCTTCAGGTGTGATCGAACGACGACTGATCAACTGTTTGGTTAAGTCAAGGACCTCGTCTTTCAAGATTTCACCTTTTGAAGAAACTCGCAAAGTCGAGTGATTGCATTGATGCACTCTTCCAGAGGGGCTACTAATGCAAGCCTTACTCGATTCAAGCCTGGATTTCCTGCCCCAAAACTACGACCTAGATAGGAACCGGGGAGAACAGTAATGTTCTCATGAACATATAGCTGAGCAGCAAATTCTTGATCGTCTACGGGGAGTAGGGGCCAGTAATAAAAACCACCTTCAGGCTGATGGATGTCCAGAGTCTGCTCGAGAATTTTTCGAGTTGCGCGAAATTTTTCTCGATAGATCGCTCTGTTTTCGACGACATGCGCTTCATCGCTCCACGCCCATTTGCTAGCGGCTTGAGAGTGGGTGGACATGGCACAACCGTGGTAGGTGCGGTACTGATAGTATTGAGCAAGGAGAGCTTTGTCGCCCGCAACAAACCCAGACCGCAAGCCTGGTAAGTTTGAACGCTTTGAGAGGCTGTTAAACGCCACGCAGTTGGTAAATTCCGGATTTCCCACGGATCTTGCTACTTCTAGCAATCCGTTCGGCGGATGATTTTCGTCGTAATAAATTTCTGAGTAACACTCGTCCGACGCGATTACAAAGTCATACTCGAGCGCTTGATGGATCAAGAAACTTAGATCTTCCGAGTCCATCACATGTCCTGATGGGTTGTTAGGCGAACAGATGTAGACCAACTCAGTTTGTTCCCATATTTCATTGGGGACTTCCTGATAAATTGGTGCTTCGGTATTAGGTATTAGATAGGGTCGAGCGCCACGCAGAAGCGCCGCGCCTTCGTAGATTTGGTAAAACGGATTTGGAAATACAACTCGGGAACCTTCTTTGCCACTGAGAACGGCCTGCCCGAACGAGAATAAGGCTTCCCGTGTGCCGTTTACGGGTAGAACTTGAGTGTACGGATCCAGCGAAATGTCGTAGCGTTTCAAGTTCCAATCGGAAATTGCCTGACGTAGCTCTAGAGTACCTCGAGTCGTGGGGTAGGAAGACAATCCCTGGATCACCATTTCCCTGCTACTAAGAAGATAGACGACAGACTCAGGTGGGTCATGCTTTGGCTCACCGAGTGCTAGAGAAATATGAGGTTGGGTCGTTTTGGGTTCGAGACAAGACTTTAAGGTGTCTAGCCGTTCAAACGGGTATTGTTCTAGGTTCTTGAGATATGGATTCACGGTTGAAATTACTATGCGGGTGCTTCTACAAGATCCATATTGATCCGTTTCGGCAGGACCTCGTAAATCTGATGTAACTGTTCTTCAGATAGCTTGCCGGTGCCGTCTCGATTAGCTATGGTGAAATAATCTTCCACTCGTTCGCCAAATGTCGATATCCGCGCTGCCAGAATGTCAATATCGATTTCGTCAAAGAAATCGCCAACCAATGCCAGCAACCCGGCGCGATCAGCGGCAACCAGTTCCAGCTCACTTCGTCCGTCTGTGGCACTGTCTTTAATTGAAATCTTGGACGGAATATTGAAGTGTTTCAATCGCCGCGGGATTCGTTGATTACGTTTCTTGATAGCTCGCTCACCTGAGAGCACGCGTTTGACTGTATTTATGGTGCGATCTAGTTCGTTCTTGCTAAGTTCAACACCTTCCTGCGTCATGACGACAAATGAGTCATAGCAGGAACCTGAGGGTCCTGTAAAAATCCTCGCACTCATCACTTCAAGGTTTAGGTGCCCGATTGCTGTGACACAATCCGCGAACAGCCGTTTTCTATTGGGCGAACAGATAAAGAGGTCATAGAGGTTGTGAACCGTTGAATTGATAGCAGAGTGTTCGAGTAACACGACTGGATGAGTTGAGCTAGTTCTTTGATCCAACGAGATTGCCATTGTTGCAAGCATCTCACTACTGTGGTTAAGGATGAACCCATCGGTTGTATCGTCCCATAGGTAGTCCAGATTAGTGACCTGGTGACCTCTTTCGCGAACGATCCTGGCGGTCGCGCGCTTCTTTTCTTCGATGTTCTTTCTGACATCGCTTTCGACGTTAATTCCTTCTTCTAAGACAGCTCGTGTACTCCAATAGAGTTGCTGTAGGAGAGAAGACCGCCAAGAATTGAGAAGCTTGGGTGCGGTCGCTTTGATATCAGCGACGGTGAGAAGCACTAGGTAGTTCAAATATCTCATAGAGTGCAACTGCTCTGCGAACCGTCGAATCACTTCCGGGCTGGAGATGTCCTTCCTTTGCGATGTGGTTGACATGAGAAGATGGTTCTGGACTAACCAGACGACTAAATCTTGTTGTTCTTCGTTTAACCGGAGTTGCTTGCAGAACTGCAACGCATTCTCAGCACCGAGATTTGAATGATCGCCTTTTAGACCTTTGCCAAGGTCATGGAATATCGCCGCAAGATATAACAGTTCGATTTCGTCTATGGCAGGTGCGACATCTTCGATCAGTGGAATGTCCTGTTCGAAATCCTCCATGAAAAATCGTCGTAGGTTTCTCACCAACATCATGGTGTGAGCGTCAACCGTGTAGATGTGGTAAAGATCGTGTTGCATATGCCCGATCACTCGACCAAACTCTGGGATGTACCTACCGAGGATTCCGTAGCGGCGAAGTCTTGTCAGTTGGCTTACCAGGCGGTGAGGGGACCTTAATAGTTCAAGGAAATATCCAGATACCTCAGGTAGTTTTCGGAAATTTTCATCTATTAGGTAGAGATGCTCACGGACCAACCTGATCGTATCGGCGCGAACTCCTCGAGCACCTCTGTTGTTGGCGAGATGAACAAACAACTCCATAAGAGCGGGCGGGTGTTCCTTGAATACATCTGGAGATTTGACCTCAAGATAGTTAGAACGTAACCGGAACCTATCGTTGATAGGTCGAATTCTTCCTGTAAAGAATCGCTCTCGAAAATTCTCTTTGATTGTCTGGATGACTATGTCGTTGACTTCACGCAGGTCCAGCACATGGCGATAGTAATCGCGCATGAAGATCTCAATCGCCTGCAGTCCTTCTTGATCCTGATAACCAAATCGCTCTGCGATTTCTCTTTGATAATCAAACAGCAGTTGATCAGTTTTTCGATTTGAGACCACGTGTAATGCGAATCGAATCTTCCACAGAAATCGCTTGCATTGCAGGAGGGTTTCAGATTCTCGGCTGGTTAATACACCTAGCTCGCACAATTCATGTGGGTCGTCCGTACCAAATGCTCGGTTAGTTACCCAACAGATTGTTTGGATATCCCGAAGTCCGCCTGGAGAACTCTTGATATCAGGTTCTAGTCCATACTCAACATCTGCAAATCTCTCGTGCCGCGCTTCCTGTTCTGAAACCTTTGACTGAAAGAATTTCTTTGCCGGCCATAAACTGCGCTTGTCAAGTTGTCGATCGAGTAATTGTGCCAATTTCCCGGATCCACAGATCAATCGACGTTCAATCAACGAAGTCATTACTGTGAGATCATCTCTGGCGTTCTGCAGACAGTCTGACGGAGTTCGAACACTGATGCCGATATCCAAGCCAAGATCCCAAAGAAGCCTGATGAATGCTTCGACAGTTTCATTTTTATGGGAAGCAGACTTGACAAGAACCAGTAAATCCACGTCAGACTTTGGATGGAGTTCGCCGCGACCGTAACCACCCACCGCCATCAATGCGTAGTTTTGGTCTTTATGGAACCACTGCTGCCATAGCTCACTCAGAAAGCCGTCGATAAACGTTGAGCGGCGGGTTACGAGTGCTTCTACGTCCGCATTCGACCAGAAACTATCAAACAGGTTTTGGTCAGCCCTCTGGATTCGAGTTTTTAGAGCACTAAGCGGAAGCGTCTGTGAATCTTGTTCTTTGTTCTTCATCGCGAAGCGTCAGTATCTCTGCACCTGTCTCGGTAACCAAAATGGTATGTTCCCACTGTGCAGAAAGTTTGTGGTCTTTGGTCACCACAGTCCATTGATCAGGTAGGAGGCGTATTTGCCGTCGGCCAGCGTTGATCATGGGTTCAATCGTGAATGCCATGCCGGCTGTGAGTCGCTGACCGGTGTTTTTGTATCCGTAATGCAATACCTGTGGGTCATCGTGGAATATTCGACCAATGCCGTGCCCACAAAATTCTCGTACGACGGAGAATCGGTTGCGTTCAGCGTACTCTTGGATTGCGTAGCCAATGTCACCTAAGGTAGACCCATCTCTCACGGTTTCAATGCCCCGGTACATACAGTCTTGAGTGACCTGAACGAGTCGTTTTGCCAATACCGTTGGTTTGCCGACAAAGAACATTTTGCTAGTGTCGCCATGAAAGCCATCCTTGATGACGGTCACATCGATATTCACAATGTCACCACTCTTTAGAACTTTTGAATCCGAAGGTATGCCGTGACAGACGACGTGATTGACTGAAGTACAGATTGACTTCGGAAACGGAGGTTGGCCGTTTTTACCACCGTAGTTCAGTGGCGCTGGGATAGAGGCTAAATCGTTAGTTATGAACTCATGACATCGCTGGTCTAGATCCTCTGTTGAAGTGCCGGGTTGAACATATTCTCCAATCATTTCCAGCACGCTTGCTGCCAAGCGGCCAGCGACGCGCATTTTTTCGATTTCAGATTCGGTCAGAATGGTCATGAAATTAGGTAGGTCTAATTGTTACTTCAGTATTGATATTGACGTATTGGTGTTCAGATTTCGCTATAGCTTTCTAAAATTCATAACCACATAGGAGTTCACGCTCTTAAAGATACACCGTTATCTGACCGAGCTTGGTTGCGGGTGGTGGTTTTTGACCACGTATTCAACTTAAAGCCAGATACGGTAACACGCTAGTCGTATTAACCCGGAGAATTTTATGGCTGAAATCAGCATGCGGGAAATGTTGGATGCTGGAGTTCACTTTGGACACCAAGCACGATACTGGAATCCCCGAATGGCTCCTTATATTTTTGGAGTTAGGAATCGCGTTCACATCATCCACCTAGAACGCACCGTTGACAAAATCAAAGATGCGTTGGCAGTGGTTCGATTACTGTCAGCACAAGACAAAACAATCTTGTTTGTTGGCACCAAACGCTCGGCACAAAAAACCATACGCGACCAAGCACAACGCGTAGGTATGCCATACGTCGATCAACGATGGTTAGGTGGGATGCTCACCAATTACAAGACGATCTCGGCTTCAATCAATCGTCTTCTGGACCTTGAGGATCAGGAGAAGGAAGGCCAGTTCGACATATTGCTGAAGAAGGAAGCTCTACAAAAACGTCGTCAATTAGCCAAGTTGGAAAGAAACCTCGGCGGTATCAAAGATATGAGTGGGCTTCCGGATGCAATGTTTGTGGTAGATGTCAATTACGAGCGCATTGCAGTCAACGAAGCGAACAAACTAGGGATACCAGTAATCGGTGTAGTCGATACCAATAGTGATCCTTCAGGTGTTGATTGGGTAATCCCGGGCAACGACGATGCTTATAAAGCGGTGCAGCTTTACGTTAAAGCAATTGCTGACGAAGTAGTGGCGGGGCGCGAAATGGCCGAAGAAACTGTCCATGAAGCGGATTTCAAGGCGAAAGAAGCCGAAGAGACATCTGCTGCGGAATCAGCGGAAGCGGAACCGGTGGTAGAGGCACAATCTGTTGCTGAACCGGTATCTGAGGAGCCAGCGGCTGAGGCACAAACTGCAACAGAACCGGTTGCTGAAGGCAACGAAGAAAAAGCAGATTCAGCACCCTCCTAGAACGCAACCACACACCGAAACCAGCTATTTTTTAGCGCTAAATCAGGAGCAAATACGTTGTCAGATCTTGTAAAGATAAAGGAATTACGCGAACGAACCGGTACAGGTCTTTCGGACTGTAAGAAGGCTCTCATTGAGTCCGATTGGGATATAGAAGCGGCAATAGACTATCTCCGCAAGCAGAGTTCGGTTAAGGCCACGAAAAAAGCGGACCGTAATGCGGCCGAAGGTCGATTGATGGCAAGCATCAACGATGATGCTAGTGTAGGTGCAATCGTTGAAGTTAACGTAGAGACTGATTTTGCGGCGAGGAATGAGAGATTTGTTGAATTCATCAAGTCGGTAGCTGACGGTGTGTTAGAAAACGGCCCTGATTCATTGAATGATTTTGAACAGGCTCGACAAGAACTGGTTCAGACGCTGGGTGAAAATGTTTCTCTGCGCAGAGCGGCGACATTGTCAGGTGCTCCAGGGACAATTGTGTCTTACATACACACGAACGGTACTGTGGGTACTTTGTTAGAAATTAAAGAAGGATCGGACTCGATCAATCTCGACATGGCTATGCACATCACGGCGATGTCCCCCTTGGTTGTCAGCGCTGATCAACTTCCAGCGTCTGTTGTCGATAAGGAAAGAGAGATTCTCCTGGAACGTGCACGATCTGCGGAAGACCGTAAGCCTGACAACATCATTGAACGGATGGTCGGTGGTCAGCTAAAGAAATTCGAGTCTGAATCTTGCTTATTGAGTCAAGGGTTTGTACGTGATCCCAAAGTATCAGTCTCAAAGGTTTTAAAAGATGCCAAGGCAGAGGTTCTGAAGTTTGTTCGATATCAAGTAGGTGAAGCTACCTCTTAGTCGATCACAATCTTTCAGTCTTCTGACACCGATAACACCTCAAACTGTTGTGTTAGCCGGGACCAGTCCAGGGAATGAAGAATTAGCAATGGACTTTGCTTAGTCATTCCCAATTGGTCTTTCACAATGTACTTGCTTGAGTATCATCGTAATGTGCACAAGTTGGCCTGCGATCTCGAAGCATAGCAATGTTAGTGGCTAGGAGAGAATGCACATCAGGCCGACTACTCTTAGTCTTCAAATTGCGAGGTATAGAGAATGTCATCTCACATACCCAATTAATCGGATTAATCAGGGTTAAGAAAAATGAGTGGTAGTCAGAGTGAATTCGCTGGACAAGATGAACGTGAAAGCAATCTGTTATCGGATCTCCGCGCCTATGCGGAGAACGTAGGTCCGCACTTAGAACATTGCGATTCGGAACAGCAAACCAAAGTAAGCCTCATCAATCCATTCATCAAGGTCTTGGGGCACGACGTACAAGATCCTCGGAAAGTGCGATTCGAGTTTTCAACTGATCACCACTTAAATACCAGAGTTGACTATGCCATCCTAGATGACGATGGAAAGGCCCGAATCCTTGTAGAGGCTAAGAAGGTAAATACAGATTTGAATAGGGAAGGAACGTCGCAAGTTCGCTCTTACTTGATGACCGTTGGTTCAGCTGAGTTTGTGGCATTGACAAATGGAGCTGAATGGCGATGGTTTGCGCGAGATTCCGATAGAAGCAACGGTGAAGTAATGGAGCCATTTCTAATTCACAATGCACTAGCTCCAGAGAAACGGGAAGTGAAATTCTTGACGCAGATTATGGGTCCAAGTTTGGATTTAGAGAAGGCGGTCGACTCTGCATTAGATTCGCGAATTTGTACTTGGTTGAATCAATGGCTACAACAACATCTCAGCCCGAATTCAATTGACGAGGAATTCCTTAAATACCTCATTAAAAAATCTGACCACCTGCCTCGTGCGGACGTTAGGAACATCAGGTTAGTTCGAGAAGCATGGAACACATCTTTTCCTCAATTTATTGAAGATCGGATCGATGAGAGTCTTAAACGCGCGAACTTTGCATCAGAAATTTCTTCCGAACAGAGCACCAATGAGGCAGGACCTGAATCAAAGATAACTGATCGAGATCAAGTTCAAGAATTCGAAACGGCAACAGGAACTGTTGCGTTGAACAAGCGCTCATCGCCTCGAGCTTGGCGCAAACTACCGTCAGAACATTGGCAAGTAGAGCAGAATGCGGCTCATGTTTGCACAGGCATCATGAGGTATTTTGCCAGTCTTCATTATGACGGTGCCGAGTCTTATTACGATAAGGTATCGACAGAAATGCCTCAGCTGGTCTCCAAAAACCCTAGTTTTTCTGCACGCATAATGGATATTGAACTAGGTTACAGGTTTAACTACAACTTGATAAGCCAAGCTAAGAACAATCTTATTGCGAGACTTGCAAAGATTGTAATTACCCAGTCTGGACCGCTAGATGTGTCTAACACGGTTGAGTGGTGGATACCCTAAACAGACCTGCACAATCACATATGAATAAGTTGTGGCGTCTCTATAAACTGACGTTGAATCGCATACTAGACTCAGAAAAAGTTTTGATACTCTTTACATGGAATTGAAATATCAACGCATCCTTCTGAAAATATCCGGTGAGTCGCTTGGTGGCTCGAAAGGGACTGGATACGACCCAGCCGTCATTCAAACACTCGGCAATGAGCTAGTAGATCTTTCACGCCAAAATGTTCAGATTGCGATCGTCATAGGCGCAGGCAATATATTCCGAGGGAATGACCTAACCGATCCCACATTAGAACATCCTTTAAATCAGGTCACGGCTGACCAAATCGGCATGTTAGGCACTGTCATGAATGCGATGGTGTTCAGCGAAACTCTCGAACGCTTAGGACTAACGACTCACGTGTTTTCCACGCATGAAGTCGTGTCGATCACAGAGGGTTATAGTGTCAAAAACGCTGGATCAGCTCTCAATCGAGGAGAGGTCGTTCTTCTAGCCGGCGGCACCGGCAACCCATTGTTCACCACAGACACCGCTGCAAGTCTTCGAGGTATCGAATTGGGCGTTGATCTCGTTCTAAAGGCAACCAAGGTGGATGGTGTCTACGATGCAGACCCAGTAAGATTTCCTGATGCTAAACGTAGGGCTAAACTGACCTACGATGAGGTCATACGGCAAGAATTGCAGGTCATGGATCTATCCGCTATTCTTTTATGCCGTGAACATAAGGTGCCGTTGATTGTCTATAAATTGACATCAGAAGGAGCGTTGGACCGTATTTGTAGAGGTCAGAACGAAGGTACTTTGGTTACTTCGGATTGATATCAGAGTCAATTACTAGAACACAGGTTTGAGACCGGAGAGAGCGTATGATCGAGGAAATACTAGAAGATGCGAATGATCGCATGGATAAATCGGTTCACGCGTTGCAAGTCACATTTTCGAAAATTCGTAGTGGTAGAGCAAATCCTGCATTGTTGGACTCTGTAACGGTCGACTATTACGGCTCTGACACACCTTTGAAACACATTGCTGGAATTAATGTGGAAGAAGGTAGGACTCTTGTTATCTCTCCCTACGAAAAAGCCATTCTTGGCGCAATTGAAAAAGCCATTTTTGCATCGGATCTGGGGGTCACACCTGCGAATAATGGCGATGTAATCAGATTGGCGCTTCCTCCGCTCACCGAGGAAAATCGACGCGAACTCAAAAAGCATGCCAAGTCGGAAGCGGAACAGACGAAGGTGGCTATTAGAAACATCCGTCGACAGGCTATCAAGGATATTAAAGAGGTCGTCAAAGAGAAGATGTCTACTGAACAAGAAGGCCATACGGGAGAGACGGATGCCCAGAAACTTACCGACAATCATGTCCACAGAATTGACGAGCTACTGGCTGAGAAAGAAACTGATCTGATGACCATCTAACTAAGGACTTTCACCGACTGAAAATCCAGCAAAACATCTAGGAAGCACTAATGCAATTTGCCAAGAATGGCCACTCGACACTAAGTACAGTTCCCAGACATCTAGCCATCATTATGGATGGCAACCATCGTTGGGCGCGACAACAGGGTCTACCAGGTAGTGTAGGACATCGTGTAGGTGCAAAGAATGTTCGACCTATTGCTGAGTATTGTGCGGACTTGGGTGTTACGTACTTAACTCTGTTTGCCTTTAGTACTGAAAACTGGGCACGCCCAAAGCACGAAATTGACCTTTTATTTGAACTCATTCGCTCTACGTTAAATCAGAACATCCAGGAACTGCACGAACGTGATACCCGCGTGCGATACATTGGGAATCTTTCTCGATTCCCGCTTAGCTTGAGGAAGTTACTTCACGAGTCAGAGATGAAGACAGCAAACAACCGCTCGCTGACATTGTCTATCGCCTTGAATTACGGTGGGCGCTCGGAAATTGCACAGGCCACAAGACGAATCGGTCTTGCTGTCCAGAATGGTGAGTTGGATGCAGGTTGCATAGACGAGAATACGATCGAGGACTTTCTTGATTCGGACGGTATACCCAATCCCGATTTTTGCATTCGCACCGGCGGAGATCAACGACTAAGCAATTTTCTTCTTTGGCAGTTGGCGTATACAGAACTGTATTTTTCGAAGACGTACTGGCCAGACTTCAGCAAAGAAGAGTTAGTCAAAGCAATTAGAGACTACGGTTCAAGAGACCGACGGTTTGGTCGTCGGTTAGAACAAGAGGTTCTACCTCTGGCGAATTAGCTACTCTCGCGGATCTCTCTATGGTTAAACGCCTAGCGACGGCAATAATTGCCATAGTTGCGGTAGTTCTTGGGCTGGGTTATTTACCCCATTGGTTGTTGCATCAATGGGTAGTTCTAGTAATCTTTACCGTGCTCGTTTCTGAGTGGTTGTCATTATCTGGATGGCGGAGATTCAGTAATACAGAAAAGACCATTTGGGGATTGGTTGCGGTAGTTACTGGAGTTTGTATTGCCTTTATTTTTGGTGATCGAACCCAATCGGTGCCTCAATATGTATTTCAATGGCTGATCGCAATTGATTGGCTGGTGTGTTTTCTGGCAGTCTTATTGATTCGACCGGATAGATTACGCGTCCTAATCCCTAGTTCATGGTTGTGCATATTTGGCATCTTGTTGATAGGTGGAAGTCTTCATTCGATCGCGTACTTATTTTTGAATACGAGCCTTACGACGTTCATCGGTTTACTGGCAATAATCTGGCTGATCGACTCTGGTGCATTCTTTGTGGGAAAACTCATTGGCAAGACACCGTTCTTCAACCATATCAGTCCTAATAAAACACTTGAAGGATTCATAGGAGGTTGCGTATTCGGGATAGTTGCAAGCATTGTGCTACTTGCGATCGATGACTCATTCCTCAGGTTGACAACGATTTGGTACATGGTGCCGATCATGATCGTCTGTGCTGTTCTAGGAGACCTTTTCTTCAGCGCCATGAAACGCGTAGCGAAGGTGAAAGACACAAGCAATCTATTACCTGGTCATGGAGGCGTACTAGATCGATTTGATTCGATTTTGCCGACTACTGCGATACTCTCCCTCATGCCAATGCCGGGTTTAACCTGACTTAGGCGAGTTTAACCTCTGGTGCGTTCGTTGAGGTACGCCGTGGAATAAGCATTCCACAAGCAAATCAATCCCAAGAATGACAACTTTTGTCACTCGAGCATGCTAAATAAACAGACCTGATTCTTACCAGTTATTGAAGCTTCCATCTCTTCGATGGAGCTCAGGTGGCCAACCGTTGAGTGGAGCGCTATTTTCTAGCGCAAGTTCCTCATTCATTTCAACGCCTAAGCCCGGGAGCTCTTGAGGATAGGCATGCCCGTCTTCAAAATTCAATTGAACCGGGAAGAGTTCAGTTGCATAGGTCTGCGGAGCGCGCGGCATTTCCTGTACACCGACGTTTAGTGCCGACATACATAGAGCAACACCGGCCGCAGCACTCACGGGACCGAGTGGGTTGTGAGGTACGATATCGATAAAGTGCGTTTCACACCAATGAGTGATTTTCAGAGCTTCAGTCAATCCGCCGGCAATACAAAGATCTATCCGCGCGTAATTGATCAACTCTTCCTCAATCACCTCCCTGAATCCCCACTTTGAAGACCACTGTTCTCCTGCGGCAATCGGTGTAGCTACTTGACGTGAAAGTGTTCGGTAGCTTGCCGGATTCTCCGAACGCAAAGGATCTTCAATGAAGAACATATCGAATGGCTCTAGCTTCCGACAGAGTTGCACGGCATGTGTGGTATCTAGCCGAGTATGGACATCAATACATAAATTGATTGCATCTCCAACGGCCTCTTTCACCGCACGTACATGCTCAACCGCTAACTCGATTGACTCTCTCGGCTCAAGTAAGGATGCGTATGGCTTGTCGTCGTTAACATCAAGTTGCGCTGGCATGTCGAACCTACAGAATTTCCAGCCTTGATTGGTCGTTTCCTCACAGTTTTGAACTAACTCGTGAAGATTCGCGCCGCCGTTATGGGGATAACAAACGACTTTGTCCCTGACCGGACCACCGAGCAGTCGATAGGTAGGTACACCCAGAGCTTTACCTTTAATGTCCCACAGTGCAATATCTATCGCACTTAGCGCGCAGGAGTAGACCTTATCGGCAGGAAAAAAACTGCGCCGGAACATCTTTTGCCAAAGATATTCGGTTGCGAGCGGATTCTCACCCACTACCAAATCTGCTAGATGGTGTACCGCGGCATCAATCGCGCCACCCCAATTTGAGATCCCAACTTCGCCCAGTCCACTCAATCCTTCATCAGTTTCTACCTTGACGATGAGGTACTTTCGTCTAGATTCATCAAAAAAACAGAAGGTCTTTATTTCCGTTATTTTCATGCTAGTGCCACTGCGATTTCACCTTGTACCTGCGTCCTACGCATAAGTCTCTGATCTGAGTCATTGAAAGAGGAACGCTTGTGCATGAGACGACGATTGTCCCAGATGAGTAGATCACCTACTTGCCACTCCTGGGTCCACACATGTGAGGGTTTTGCGACATATTGACAAATCTCGTCAAGTAACTCTTCGCTCTCTAATAGTGATAGACCTTTGATATAGGCTTCGTCACGTCGACCTAAAAACAGAACATTCTCTGATGTCTCTGGGTGTTCCAGAATCGCTGGATGATAGACTCCAGGTGCGGCTATCGGCGTGTCCGCTTGATCAAACCCTCGACGCAGTTTACCGATACTATCGTGTGCTGCATCGTGCTTTACTTCGATGGTCTCTAACCGTTCTCGAAGCTCGAGTGGTAATTCCTTGAGGGCAAGTTCCATACAACAATAGTGCGTGTCGCCACCACTAGGAGGTACTTTGACGGCGTATAGAAGACTGGCTTTGGGTGGATTCTCTACGTAGGACATATCAGTGTGCCAGGATGTTTCTCCTGCACCTAAACCGCCGATTGGTTTACCGTTCTTACGAATATTGGAAATGGTCAATACATGCGGATTTGGCACTTGTGCTCGTTCAGATTCGGTAACCTTACCCATGGGTGAGTACTCGAGTGGTCCGAATTCCTGACTGAACCGCATGAGTTGCTCGTCATCCATTGATTGATTTCTCAGGCGAATGACACCATAACTGAGCCAGGTTGCATACAACTGTTGAAATTCATCTTCATTAAAACGGCTGGCGTCGAATCCTTGAATTTCAGCCGCGAATTTGCTATTGGTGAGTGGTATCACTTCCATAATTAGTACATGCGTGCGTATTTGTAGGTTGTTTGGTGGCTAAGTACCAGAATGTTTTCAACCAAATTTAAGAAATTGATAGTAAAGGATAAAGTTATTTACTACCCGTTGCAAGAAGATAATCTTGAACTCGCTGAGGTCCGATAATGGAAGTATTGTTGTCGATCATCGGCTTTGTGATTCTGATCTTGGTGTTGGTGACTGCACATGAACTCGGACACTACACAGTCGCACGCTTAGCAAACGTAGGAATCCTACGCTTCTCAATTGGGTTTGGACGCGGGATCGTGCGTTGGGTCGACAAACGGGGTTGCGAGTTTCAGATAGGCTGGCTTCCTCTCGGAGGCTACGTTCAGATGATTGATGAACATGATCATCCGGTGCCTGACAAACTCAAACCATTTGCATATAACAGAAAGTCACCTCTGTGGCGAATAGCCATAGCCGGAGCCGGCCCGGCGGCCAACATTGTGTTGGCGTTCTTGGTATTTTGCCTCATCTTTGTCGGTACAGTCAATGTCCGACCTCCGTATATTGGTGAAGTTCTCCCTGATACTCCCGCAGAACAAGCGGGTGTGATTTCGGGGTCAACCATTGAATCGATCAATGGCGAGGAAGTCAAGGATTATTACGATGCTGTTAACGAGCTAATCCGGTACATGAATGACGATACCGTTATTCGCCTAGCTACGGATAAAGGTATTTTCAGCCTTCAAGTTTCAGAATGGATCATGCAACAAGGCAGTCTTGATCTGAACAATACCCTGGGATTTCGATTTGGTATCCCTGCAGTGGTCCAAGACACGATGCTTAATTCACCGGCGGATCAAGCAGGTTTTCTTCCAGGCGACAAATTTCTAGCCATGAACGGCGTAGGCGTCAGTTCATATAGTCAGGTTGCGGACGCTATTCGTGCCAATCCGGCGACTGAGGTAAGAGCTCTCGTGAATCGAGAAGGAATGGAAAAAGCTCTTACTCTCATTCCCCAACTCCAGATCAGTGAGGCTGGGGCTGAATACGGTTGGGCAGGAATCGAATTCGATAGCGGGCAGCAACAGGTCGAATATACCGCAATCACTGTCCTACCGAAGGCTGCACAAGAAACGTGGCGCCATACCGTTCAAACGATTGAACTGATGGGCAAGTTGATTACTGGAAACATGGGTACAGATTCCTTGGCCGGCCCAATCGGTATTGCCCAAATCGCCGGTCAGACATTGACCATGCAGCTCGAATCGTTTCTATTTGTGCTGGCATTGATTTCCATATTCCTCGCACTCATCAATCTAGTACCTCTTCCTATTCTCGATGGTGGCCACATCATGTATGCGCTAATCGAAATAGTCACAAGAAAGGAAGTTTCTCGGCAGATAAGAATCGTCGGGAATCAAGTGAGCATGGTGTTAGTTTTCTGCTTGATGATTTTTCTCGTCTACAACGACGTGTCTCGGATATTTGCGAACTAGCTGCAACCAATCCTGACTTTAAAATGTCTTTAGTCCTGTAGCCCTAAGAAGTAGCTTATGAGACGTCTACTCGCGTTACTCTCACTTGCGTTGCTTGTCAGCGCGTTTAGTTCCTCAGCCCTAGAGAGTTTCGAGATTGCTGATATTCGACTTCAGGGCCTGACTCGTGTGTCCGCAGGAACTGTCTTCAATGAGATTGCTCTTGATGTTGGAGACACCGCCAGCGCGCTGACTGTCCGTCAATTGATACGTGATCTCTTCAAAACCGGGTATTTCGAGGAGGTAGAGGTTGCTAGGGAAGACAACATCCTGATTGTTAAGTTGGTGGAACGACCGTCGATTTCTGAAATAAAAATCGAAGGTGAAAAAGCGGTCAAAGAAGAAGCACTTCTGGAAGGATTGGCTGCGGAAGGCCTAAAAGAAGGTGAAATCTTCAAGCAATCAACGCTAGAACGCGTTCGATCTGAGCTAGTTCGACTCTATGTCGCACAAGGTAAGTACGCCGCATCCATCGAAACGGACATCATCACTTTACCTCGAAATCGAGTCACCATCGAAATTACGGTTGATGAAGGCAAGAACGCCGGAATCCGACAGATTGCCTTCGTAGGTAACGAAGTGTTCTCGTCTGAAGAGCTACTTAACGTCATGGAACTGAAACAGCCGACCTGGGTAGGCATCTTTAAAGGTGAGAATCGATACTCACGTGAAAAAATGCAGGGTGACCTTGAATCAATCGAGTCTTATTATCGGGACCGAGGCTATATCGAATTCAGGATTGAATCGACGCAAATCAGCATGACACCGGATCGTAAGAGTGTCTTCATCACGCTAAATCTGCTGGAAGGTGACAAACATGTGGTAGATGGCGTCGAACTCGTCGGCGACTTGGATGACATTGACCCGGAGCAGTTGAAAAAACTCATTATCGTAGAGCCAGGAGATACTTTCTCCAGTGCTATGGTAACCGCCTCAGAGCAAAGAATTACAAATGCACTAAGTACTAGTGGCTATATGTTCGCCACAGCGTCTGGTGTTCCAGATATCAAAGAAGACGGGCAGGTTGAAGTCAAATTCCTTGTGAATACAGGCAAACGAGCCTATGTTCGAAGACTGACCTTTTTTGGAAACTCAGTCACTCAAGATCACGTATTGAGACGAGAGATGCGACAGATGGAAAGTGGTTGGGCATCGTCCTCATTGATTGACCTTTCCAAGTTACGTCTAGAGCGATTGGGGTATTTCAGCGATATTGCCGTAGAGACCCCCAGCGTTGCCGGATCTGACGATGAGATTGATGTACACATCAGTCTTAAAGAAGAAAATACCGGATCAATCACGTTCGGTTTTGGCTACCAAAAACTGGCAGGTCTAACTCTTCAGGCAGGCATTGAGAAGTCCAATATTGCCGGTTCAGGCAAAGATCTCGGATTCGCGATCAATTGGAATGACTTCCAGAAATCCATTCTCTATACGTACACCAATCCGTACTTCACGTCTGATGGTATCAGTAGGGGAATCAGTCTTTACGTCAGAGATACAGACTACGGTGTTTACAACCTAAATCAGTTCTCAACTCAATCCATTGGTACTGGTGCGGTATTCGGCTTCCCGATCGGCGAAACTCGCAGGCTTCAGTTTTCAGCGAGAGCGGAACTCACGGATATCAGTGATAGTCGATCTCAGGCCGCTGATATACGCCGATTTATAGAGAACGAAGGTACCAAATTCCTGAACTTCAAGACGGAAGGAGTTTGGGCAAATGATTCTCGCAACCGAGCCATATTTGCCGACAGAGGTCATCGACAGACACTTAGTGTTGAAGCATCATTGCCTGCGAGTGATCTGCAGTTTTTTAAAGTTCAGTACGACGGCGAACTCTATATCCCATTACCGCATCCTGATTTCACAGTTCATCTGCGGTCAACTCTTGGGTTTGGTGGTGTGTACGGAGATACCACAACTTTTCCATTCTATGAGCACTTCTTCGCAGGCGGGTTTGGATCTGTTCGCGGATATGAACGAAGCTCGTTGGGGCCTCGCAGTTCTTCCTCGACTGGTCTGATCAATGTTGAGGGTCTACCGTATGGCGGTAATGTGTTAACCGAGCTATCTGGTGAGTTGATTTTCCCGTTGCCATTCGTTGACTTGCCTGCAACGCTCCAGACCGTTTACTTCATTGATGGTGGTAATGTATTCAACACACAATGTCCACCTGACAACGTAAATTGCTTCGGGCCGAGCGTCGATGAACTCAGGTTTTCAACTGGATTCTCTGTGTCATTGATTACGCAGTTTGCTCCAATGTCATTCGCAATTGCTTGGCCTTTGAATGCTGGACCTTTCGACGAAGAGGAATTATTCTCGTTTGAACTGACGTCGAATTTCTGATCAAATCGACAGAGTGGGATAGGACAGGCAGGTTTCTATCCATTCTTATAATTCAACCCGTCCTGCCTATATCCATGTTTCGTATCCTGGAGAATCTATGAAAGTCAAACGTAATTTGTTTGTTGTAGCAATGCTGTTGACGCTTGCTTCACATGTGGCTTTTGCTGAAATAGAGGTGGCTGTGGTTAACGCTACCAAGGCAATGTTTGAAACTGAAGATGCCAAGGCGGCATTCTCCGATATTGAGAAAGACCTGCTTCCGGAACAACAAGAACTTCAGGATTTGCAAAACGAAATCAAAGCGCTTAATGAGCGTTTCACAAAAGATGCAAGCGTGATGTCTGCTGCAGAAGCTCGAGACCTTCAAAAGGAAATCGAGGACAAGAGCGACGAATTTCAATATCGCGGCCAACGTTGGGAGAAGGATCTTCAGGAACGACAAACTAAAGTGCTGGAGAATCTGACACCTAAATTCAATGCTGTCCTTGAAGACATTGTTGAGCTAGAGGGATACGACTTCGTGCTGAATGCCGATCAAAGACTCTTCCTGTATGTAAATCCCAAGCACGATATTACGCGCAGAGTTACGGAAAAACTCAACAATCTAGATCAGGAGTAAACCCCAAGTTAGTGTGAGATTTTTGACCTTGATAAATCATGTACACAGTTGGTCAAATCGCTGATCATATCGACGGGTACGTAGTTGGAAATCGATCAGTCAAAATCTCCAGCATTGGTTCCATCCATTCCGCTAACTCAGGTCAGATCGCGCATCTATCCAATCCACAGTACCGGCAATATCTAGCTAGTACCAACGCGTCTGCGGTGATACTTACTGAGTCAGACCAGGCTCAGTGTCCAACGGTGGCTGTCGTTGTGGATCATCCGTATGTAGCCTATGCAAAGACTTCACAACTGTTCGATAAACGGCCGAGAGTGCCTATTGGTGTCCACGAGACAGCATTCATCGATGCATCTGCAAATCTAGGCGAAGATGTACGTATCGGACCTTTTGTAACGGTAGGTGCAGAATCGAACATCGGAGATAGAGTAGAGATTTTCGACCACGCATCGATAGGTGGCGGTTGCTCTATTGGCGCAGATACCGTACTTAAGAGTCACGTTACTCTATCGCATGATATCCATGTCGGAGACCGATGTCTACTCATGGAAGGTTGTGTCATTGGTTCAAATGGCTTTGGATATGCTTCCGAAGGTAACCAACGAAACGAGCCGATTGCACAATTGGGAGGTGTACGAATCGGGAACGATGTGGATGTCGGCGCTAAGACAACCATCGACCGTGGAGCCTTAGAGGATACGGTGATTGGAAATCTGGTGAAGATGGATGATCAAGTTCACATTGGACATAACTGTCAGATAGGAGATCGCACCATAATCTGTGGATGTGCAGGCATGGCCGGAAGCGTAACGATCGGAAAAGATTGCATGATAGGAGGAGGCGTAGGCATCGCCGGCGATGGTCCGTTGGAGTTAACGGACATGGTTTACGTGAGTGCGATGACTTTTGTTAGTCGAAGTATTGACAAGCCCGGCATTTATTCGGGACATACCTTGCACTCTTCTAATTCGAAGTGGCGAAGGAATGCGATTCGGTTAAACGATCTAGATGCTCTACACAAGAAGGTAGATCGGCTAGAGCGGCAAATTAAAGAACTTTTGGCAGAATAGAAGACGAAGTGGGAGCACCTTAATGACCGCTATGCAAATCGAAGAAATTCAGCAATTTCTCCCTCATCGATATCCATTTTTGCTGGTAGATCGCGTACTTGACATCGATCTAGAGAACGATAAGATCACCGGATTGAAGAATCTGTCTATGAACGAACAGTTCTTCCAAGGTCATTTTCCAACCAAGCCAATCATGCCTGGAGTGTTGATTGTTGAAGCGATGGCACAACTTGCTGGCATTCTCGCATTAAAAAGAAGGGGTTTGACTCTAGAGAGTGGCTATTTGTTCTATTTAGCCGGCATCGACAATACACGATTCAAAAAACCCGTCTACCCTGGCGATCAGCTCCACATGCACGCACATCTTTTTCAAGAGAGGAGTGACATAAATAAGTTCGAGTGTGAAGCAAAAGTTGACGGGGAAACGGTGTGTACGACGGAGATCATGGTCGCTGGAAGCCACACCTGATTGACTTTGTGAATCAGTGTCATCTCCTCTTAAGATCGGGCTAGTAGCTGGAGAATCTTCGGGAGACCTGCTGGGCGGTTCGCTAATGTCGGCAATCCGACAACAGACTGAAAATGTCGAGTTTATCGGTGTTGGCGGCGACACAATGCTTCAGCAAGGTCTTCAATCTATCGTAAGTATGGAGCGCTTTGCGGTCAATGGGTTTGTAGAGCCGATCAAACGCTTACCCAGTCTTTATCTAGATCTTCAAACATTAGTCCGAAAACTCATTGGTGCTGAGGTTTCGGTGGTCGTAGGTATCGACTTCAATTTCTTCAACCAGATGCTCGAACTTCGTCTCAAGCGTCGTGGAGTTCCGACGGTTCATTACGTGAGTCCCTCTGTTTGGGCCTGGCGACAAGGTCGAATCAGGAAGATTCGCAAAGCCACGGACGTGGTCATGACCTTGTTTCCGTTTGAACGCCAGATCTATCTGGATAGTCAGATTAGAGCTGAATTTGTGGGTCATCCATTAGCAGATCAGTACGATCCTGACGCTCTGAAAAAGGACTTAATGGCGAATGCTCGCAGAGAATTGGCCATCTCAACTGGTGATGTTGTTTTGGCAGTGCTTCCTGGAAGTAGAAACTCTGAACTGAAGTTTCACTTCGATTTGTTCCTTGATGCCAGCTCTCAGTTTGCTCAACTGATAAAGAAGAAAATAGTGTGTGTCATTCCAGTCGTGCGTGATGAGTCGATGCTTTGGATGACAGAGAAAGCCAAGGGAATTAAAAACGTCTCAGTACGCTTGATACACCAACAGAGTGCGTTGGCGTTAGCCGCGGCGAATGTAGCGTTGGTGAAATCAGGCACTTCTACACTAGAAGCCATGTTGCTCAAAACGCCGATGGTGGTTGCTTACAGGATAGGAGAGGTCACCTATCGAGTGGTATCGCCAATGCTCAAGACGAAGTACATTGCACTACCCAATATCCTGTCTAATTCAATGCTTGTTCCGGAGTTCATTCAACAAGACATGGAACCCGATGTAATGGCTCATGCACTTACAACAGAAATGAAAAATGCGGTAGATGATTCTGCTTTGTTGGAATCATTCACGCGTATTCATAGAGAATTACGGAAAAACGCAGCTTTCACAGCCGCGCAAATTGTTTTAAATGCAGCAAGACATTCATAACCTGCTAATCTTCGCTGCGTGAAGAAACTCGAAAATCACGATTACGTTGCTGGGATAGATGAGGCAGGGCGCGGCCCGTTAGCCGGTCCAGTGGTGGCAGCCACCGTTGTACTGAATCCAGAAAAACGGATCACCGGATTAAACGATTCAAAAGTCTTATCTGCCAAGGTTCGTGAGGAATTGGCCGCGGAGATCATGGACCGCGCAACATATTGGGCAGTAGCTCAGGCTTCCGTGGAGGAGATTGATGAGCTCAATATTTTGCAAGCGTCATTGCTTGCTATGCAACGCTCGTGTTTACTCTTGACGAAATACTCAGGTATTTCAATTCAAAGAGTTCTTGTTGATGGGACTCATACACCGGACCTACCACATCCTTGTGAGGCAGTAATCAAAGGAGATAGCTCAGTTCCAGACATCAGTGCTGCTTCAATCGTTGCTAAAGTGACTCGAGACCACATCATGCGAGATGCAAGCCGTTTCTTTCCAGAATACGGATTCGATGAGCATAAGGGCTATGCGACACGCGCTCACTTGAATGCATTGCAGGAGTACGGACCTTGTAAACTCCATCGTCATAGTTTCCAACCTGTCCACGAAGCAAAGCAGTTTTTATTTCGAGCCTATCCAGTTGATTAGATACTTTTTCGGTATAGCTCCCTCGCTCCCGTTGCCTCTTCGTTTAAGGAATCGAAGGTAATTCCTAGCCACAAGGTTTCGAAGATCTGCTTCATGATTGTCTACATCAACGACCGAGTCAATCAGGTGTTCTTGGCAGAAACCCACGATCACTGGGTGACGAGTAGATGCTATCTCAGAACGGAGCGATCGGACTAGACAGAGATGCGCAAAAATTAGTCTTGACATTACAGGAGGCGGCACAATCGACACTCATCGTCGATTTGTGCTGATCCACCTATATGTGGGTCAGCGCAACCGACACAAAAGAAATTTGCAGAAAATACTTGACATATCTCCCGAGATGTGTAATCTTTTTTCAAGTTGTAAATCTCAAATCAAACTAAACCTTTTTCTAAGGAGAAGTTCATGTTCGAAATGTTGCAAAAGGAAAACCCGTCAACACATATTCATGTACGGTTCTTCCAGCATTTCATGAACCTAATGCAGATGCTCGTAATATCCTGTACGCGTTTCGTCTAAATTGGACTCATTGCTGTCACTTATGCTACAGTCATCCTGCCACATTCTCTCATACCTCAACGCCTCATCGATAACTCGGGTAGTGTGGTCTTCGCCCAAATGCCTGGCGGCGGTGGACCAGGAATAAACATAGCCAATGATCGAGACCAAGACGGTATCCCTGACGACATAGATATATGTCCAAATGATTCAACCAACAAGTGTTGGCGGTGTAGCTGGCGTCGATTATGGAATTGTCTAGCGGATGCTTGGAATGCGGTCTCGTACTATACAGGATGGGCGTTTAAAGAGCTTCTTCAAACAGCAGATATCGTGTTACCTATCCCGGATTTCAATAATCCGTGGGAGTATAAATCAAGACTCAAAAAATACTGTTCTGAATATCTAGGCAAAGATAGTGAAGGTAAAGATATTACTGTAGGTGCTTGGCAACCCGGGAGTGGTGACAATGAAGCGGGGTGCTTGGTTGGAGGTCTTATTTTCGTCCCTGCTGGGGGTGGGAGATAGGTAGGTCGATTCGTGCCTCGAATATCGAGTAGACTACCTCTAACATTCGATACGACGGAAGATCGTGTACGCGTATCTTCCGTTGTACGAAAGGTCCTTTATGTGTTTAGCGTACTGACCATTAGTGTAGGTTTACATGCGAACATTCGCACTGAAATTCTGCCCATCATCCATTGGTCAGAATATGAACAAACAATTTTCGCGAATATTTCACAGGCGACGAACCTCGTCGCCTATATCAATCATGGCATGGGTTCTCAGAATGCGTCAATAACCCTCAGGGAAATCGGTACTGGCGAGATTCGATGTCGATGGGATAGCCAAGGCAGACCATTTTATATAGAGTTTTCACCCGATGGTACGAAACTCCTAGTTCTTACCCCCACAATACGTTCGAGAGATCGTTTATGGCGCAATCTAAATCTCGGTGTAAAAGGAAGTTATATTCCATATGTTTATGATACGTCCAGCTGTCTCCCCTTATCAAGCCTAGTGCTGAAGAAAGGAAACTACGGTGGCTTGCGATTTTCCGACGACGGACTATACGTCTTGGGTGTACGATGGAGTCGAGACTATTCCAGCCAAAGTACGTTGTTCAAGGTCCGTATAGACGGCACCGAACCGATGCAAGAGTACCATCCTGTGCCAACAGGAATCAGTGTTTATTACAAATTACGCGAGAAAGATGCATTTCTTGTATCTAGAGAAGCGGGTAAAAGAGCAGACAATCCAGGGTCCGCGCGAATAGTGTCTGTATATGAGAGTGGGAATACAACGAAACGAAGTCTGTTATCTCGCTTGTTCGGACGAGAATCTCGTCGGGAGAACACGCTCTTATTGTCTAAGGACGGACCTCTCACTACGAGGGGATTTTCGTTATCTCGCGATCAGTCTCGTTTCGTCTTCCTCTGGCCGATAGCTCACCCTCTTGAAGAGCCGACCGATGTCTATAGTGTGATATATGACACCAACAGTCTAGAAGAAACACATCGCTGGGTTTTTTACAAAGATTCAACAACATACGTAGGACACCCTAATAGAGTGACGTTCTTCCCACAATCCTCGGATCTCGTACTTTCTTGGACTTCCTCAGGAACAGTCATGATTCATAGACTACAGCCCAATCTGGCACAACTCCTGTTACAGTTCGACACCAATATAGAAGAAGGCACCTTCGATTTCTCCCACGAAGGTAGCATGTTCGTGGTGAGTGGAAAGGTTCCGGGTTCACCCAAAGAACATAGCATCTTGATCTACCGTACTGCCGATCTAGGCATAGAGATGCAAACAACTGAGTTGACTTCTCACGCGCTTGATGCCAACTGATGGTCTATGGCTCAAAGGACCATCGAACGTTGCGACGTCTGAGACCAGCGTCACATTCACAATACCCTAAACCACAAAATCAATTGCGAGAATTCTGAATTTGAACTCTTACGGACTGAGATTCTGCATGCTTTCAAAGAGGTTTGGTACTTATATCTCCTAGCCTAATGGGTATACTAAGGATGTGTCAATGTCTTCAATGCTCATGGCAGTAAAGGCTATTTGTGGGATTCCGTTTGGAGTACTAAATTAAAGGCTCTTACCGTATGAGCCAAACAATTGAAAAACAAATCAGACATCGAAAAAATGTCAGAGTAGAGCGGGACATCGCATTTCACCTAATCAACTATTAGGAAAAGACCAAACGTATAGGTCAAGAATAGGTTTGCTGATACGATCCGCATTTCTCTTCACAGCTATTCCATACATTACTATGGCTGGGTCAGGCGATGCCATTAACGCGGCTGAGGAGAAAGATCTTCTAGCTCATCAAGCTCCGGAGAGGCAAGCCAGCCTTGTTACATCTTTTGTTTGGTTTTATTCGTTAAATCTCGATAGCGGGATATCGGACTCTATAGAAGTCTGTGAAGGCGTTTGTAGCTTCGTCCTTAGGTACGGGACTAGTAGCATTGTCCTGAAGAAGAACAGTGCTGGTGCAATCTCGGATTCTCATATTTTCCAGGGTTCGGTTCGAATCGATGACCCATCGTTCCCTGAGTTGGATGCCCATAACCTAGGTATTGACCTAAATGTGAATCCATTGCTGATGTTCGGAGATCGACTGTATGCGTTCACGAATGATGCGGAGCACAGTTGGTCGATATTAGAACTAGAGGTGAACGCAGGATCTAGTGAACAAAGTCCACCGCAAAATATACGGACAAAGAAAAGTCGGCATTTGCTGAGCTCCGACGACGGAGTATTTGAGACTGATCCTGAGACTTGTGGCGCTCCATTCAAGACTAGAACTAATTTTGATTGCGTAGAGACTAATACGGACGACGGATGAAGGTGTAGTCCATCATGTATCTTGGATGGAATGTGTGGTCGAAGAATGTGAGAAAGGAGGCAAAATCTACAAAAACGTACAATCGTGTACATTTAAGTACACCACGATACCAAAGAGTGTTGTCGCTCTTCCCCGCGGCGACCTCGCCAACAAATCGTGCGAGAGCTTTCCTGCGTTCTAACTGTGGGCTGAATTAGACATACTTCTATAGACATCAATTCATCGGTGACGCACAACCATGGGAATACTTGACCTGCATGTGGCCGTGAATACGTTCATGTCGCAGAGAAGGCTTCTGGCGACGCAAAAGTAAACCGATCACAGGATTAAATGAGTCAAAAGTCTTAACTGGCAGGGTTCGTGAGGAAATTGATGCGGATATCATGGCCCGCGCAGAGTATTGGCAGTAGCTCAAGCCTCCGTGGAGGATATGAGGAGCTCGAAATACCGTAAACGTCATTGCTTGCTATGCAATGTTCATGTTTACTCTTGACGAAATACTCAGGTGTTCAATTAAAAAAGTTCTTGTCGATGGGACTCATGCACTAAACCGACACCATCTTTGTGAAGCGGTAATCAAAGGAGCTAGCTCAGTTCCAGAAATCAGTGCTGCTTCAATCGTCGCTAAAGTAACTTGAGACCACAACATGCGAGATGCAAGTCGTTTCTTTCCAGTCTATGGAGTCGACAAACATAAGGGTAACGCGACTCGCGCTCACTAGATGGCACTGCAGGTGTATGAACCTTGTAAACTCCATCGTCATAGTTTCCAACCTGTCCACGAAGTAAACCAGTTTTTATTTAGATGACCTTCTCGCATCTCTCCATTCATACCCATTTTTCTGTCGCAGATAGCGTGGTTCGACCTGATGAATTAGCTAATGCCGCTCGAGAGAGGGGTATTTCAGCTCTAGCGTTGACCGATTTAGGCAACATGTTTGCCATGTTGAAGTTCTACAAGGCATGTCGACAAAATCAGATAAAACCTATATTAGGTGCAGACCTGCGATGCGATAGCCTTCAGGATGACCATGGAGACGTAGATCACGCCTCTAGGTTCATCGTGCTTGCACAGAATGGCGTTGGCTTTATAAACCTCAAGAAGCTGATTTCGTACTCCTATCGGGATGCGGAAAAACTCGGCGTTATTAGTTTCCACAAGTTGGCGAGCTATAACGAAGGACTAATTTGCTTGTCGGGCGGAAAGGATGGTGAGATCGGGCGTCTCCTTCTTGATGATCGTGAATTGGAAGCAAGAGAAGCCGCACTCAGATATAAGGAGGCGTTTGGGGATCGGTTCTATCTCGAAGTTTCACGAACTGGCAGACGCGATGAAACTCGGTACAACCATTTGGCAGTGTTGTTGGCTGACGAACTCGGAATACCTCTGATAGCAACCAACGACGTGTGCATGATCAAAGCAGATCAGCATGAAGCACACGGGGCGCGCATTAGCATAGGGAATCCTGTCTTAAGAAAGGACGATAAATGGCGAGAAAAGTACTCTGATCAGCAGTACCTCCGCTCCTCAGAAGAAATGCAGCAAGTATTTGCGGACCTGCCAGATGCGCTCGCCAATGCTGTTGAGGTAGCCAAGCGATGTAATCTCATTCTTCCTACAGGAGAGGTGCATCTGCCGAAACTGACTGATCTCGAAGATTCTGCAGAAAACGTTTTAACTGAGAAAGTAAAGGTAGCGTTGAGTGAGTACATTGAGCAAAAAGGGGACAACCTACAGTTTCCAGAAAGCGCATACCGTGAGCGATTAGAGTCGGAGCTCGCGACGATAAATTCGATGGGTTTTGCGGACTATTTTCTCATTGTTCACCAAATCGTGGTTTGGGCGAAGGAACAAAAAATTCCGGTCGGCCCCGGTCGAGGTTCTGGGGGAGGGTCACTGGTTGCGCTCCTACTTGACATTACCATGCTGGATCCTCTTGAGTTAGACCTGCTTTTTGAGCGATTTCTAAATCCTGATCGAGTGTCATTACCTGATTTTGATATTGATATTTGCCAGCAACGACGTGGCGAAGTCATTAACTACATCATCGACTTATTCGGACGTGATCGTGTAGGTCTGATAGTGACCTTTAACTCGTTAGGAGCTCGTTCAGTCATTCACGATGCATTCAGGCATCTGGCAATGAAGCCCCACGAAGGATCGCGATTGGCAGAGTGTATACCGCCGATCAACAAGCAGACTTTGGCAGAGCACTTAAGAGAAAATGAGCCTCTCAAAGCTCTCATCGCCGAAGACCCTGAATATCAGGACGCAATGGATCTAGCAGTGCAGATTGAAGGCATGATTCGCGGCTTAGGTAAACATGCAGGTGGAGTCGTAATCGCACCCGGACCATTGGAAGACTACGTTCCCTTCTATACGGAGCACAGCGATGGTGTCGCGATCGCTCAACTCGACAAAGACGATCTCGAGGCAGTTGGTTTAGTCAAGTTTGACTTTCTTGGCTTAAAGACACTCACAGTTATGGATTGGGCGCTTGCCGCTATTAACGAGTCTCGCAGTCCCGATGAACATGTGCACTTAGATACCTTGCCATTAGACGATACCACCACTTTTGATCTCATCCAAAACGCTCACACGGACGGTGTGTTCCAGCTTGAATCCGAAGGTATGCGGAACACGATCCGAAGATTGCAACCTGACAGATTGGAAGACCTAGGTGTCCTCAACGCGCTCTATCGACCGGGCCCGATGGCGAATAATGCAATCGAATCCTATGGCGATCGAAAGAAAGGCATCCAAGAGGTTATATATCCACATCCACTGCTGGAGCCCGTGCTTGACAAGACCTACGGCGAGATGGTCTATCAAGAGGATGTCATGAACGTGAGTCGCGCTCTAGCGGGGTTTACGCTTGGTAAAGCTGACCTCTTACGTCGTGCCATGGGCAAAAAAGACAGTGCAAAAATGCAGGAAACGAAAGCTGAGTTCATTTCTGGGGCGAAAGAAAAAGGAGTCTCAGAGCAAATCGCGAACGAAGTGTTCCACAGGATTGAGGTATTTGCAGAGTACGCCTTTCCTCGAGCACACGCGATGTCATACGCGTTGGTCGCATATCAAACAGCGTACCTAAAAGCAAATTTTTTCAGTGAGTACATGGCAGCTTACATGTCCACGGAATTTGACAGTAGCGACGCGAACAAAATGGCTTCCTTGTTTCGAGAATTGGATCGCGTGAATGTCCGAATATTGCCACCGTCGGTAAACAAGAGTGGCGTGCTGTTCACAACTGAACAAGGAAAAATTCGTTTTGGTCTAGCAACTATTAAAGGTATTGGAGAGGACCTGGCTAGAGGAATTGTTGAAGAACGAAAGAACGGTGATTACAAGGATGTGGCGGATTTCTGCAGTCGTGTCAGTCTCGAGAAAGTCAACGAATCTGTCGTTGAAAAAATGATCCAATGTGGCGCATTAGATGAGTTATACCCTCAGTCCTGTGATGTCTGCTTAGGAAGAGCTTGGCTAATTGAGAGTTGTAATCTCGGGTTGCGCTCCGAAAAAGAAAAGGTGAAACAAAAGGCCAATGGAGTGGTTGGATTGTTTGGTGAGGATCAAGCGACTCCGACACTTGACCTCAAATCTGTCGTACCCCTGAGTTGGGAAGAGCTTGCCTCTACAGAAAACAAACTCTTGAGTTTTACGTTCACTGTCAGTTTGTCTGATCATTTCTCTGAAGAGTGTCGACATATTTCCGACTATCCCCTTTCAGATTTAAAACCGACCAATGGGCGTACGCGCACTCGAATCGCCGGAAAAGTGGTGAAAGTCAACCGTGTGGTGACGAATAACGGCAATGTAATGCTGAGATCAACACTACAGGATGGTGCAGCAAATTGCGATGTAGCTTTTTTTGACAATGTGGATGAGACGGAGTCGAGATTGAACGAATTGGATTATGCTGTCGTTGAATGTCAGGTAAGCAACGGTAATAACGGTCGACTTCGTGTCAATGGCAGAAAGTTGCTTTCTCTTGAAGAAGCCCGGGATAAGTGGGGTAAGCAACTAAATGTCCGGTTCAATGGAGATAGTTGTGATAAATTCTCAGCAGTTGCTGATCTTTTGCAACAGCACAAAGGTAAGAAAGGTTTTTCCTTCGTCATTGAAACAGATGAACAGCAGTATGAGCTGAAAGCTGGAGCTGATTGGAAGGTTTCAATGTCCGATGGGTTGCTGTCTGAGCTCGCTCAAATATTGAGTCCCCACGCCGTTTGGGTTGATTACAAATCGAGCAGTTAAAAATTCTTGCCCCAAGCTCTTTTCTGAAGCAATATGCGACCGATGTTTACTCAGTAACGACGCATGTCTGAGAGAGATCTTCTAGGCCTGCTGATAAGCGAGCTAGATGCCGATATAGCCAAACTTCCCGCTGGTCCTGATTCCAAGTTTGTCATCGGTTTTAGTGGTGGGTTGGACTCAACAGTACTGCTCAATCTATGTATTAGGTACATGTCCCCGTCGCACTGTCTCGCGGTACACGTCAATCACGGATTGAGTCCGAACGCAGCCGAGTGGGAAATGCATTGTGCCGAGGTCACGAGTGAACTCGGAGTGTCGTTTGCTGTGGCGAGTTTAGATGTTGGTGATGGTAATACTGAGCTACGTGCACGCAAACAACGCCTAAAGGTGTTTGAGCAATGGATGCAAGATAGGGACATTGTTGTCACGGCGCACCATGCAGATGATTTCTCTGAAACAGTCCTTTGGCAATTCCTCACCGGTCGAGCTCATATTGGTATTCCGAAATGCCGACCGTTTGGTAGAGGATGGTTATTACGCCCACTGCTGGGGTTCACCAAAGAAGATCTAAAAGAAATAGCGGAAGCGAAAAGATGGCGGTGGATTGAGGATGAGAGCAATCAGGATCAATCATTCGATCGCAATTGGATTCGTCACGGCTTAACACCTGCATTGCGCTCGAAGTTCCCTGGATTGGAGAGAAACCTACGCCGGTTTCCCGACGTATTTCTGACTGGCTACGAATACCAACCATTGGACCTTACACGAGGGCGTATATCGCCGGTGCAAATCAAGTCTTGGTTGCATAGAGCAGGTCTGTTCCCAACAGACAAATCCATAGTCGAAATTGCCAGTCAGCAGTTAGCGCGTGACGATGCACAGGTCAACGTAAATCTGTACAACGGGCTTTCCATACGAAGATTTCGGGGACAGTTTCACATTGTGCGTAAAAGTGCTACGCCAGAAGCAAGGACTCTATCGATCGGTACAGACATGAGTGGAGACTTCGGGTGTCTAACTTGGCATAGAGGTCCAGGTTTGGTCGAAGACACTCCGCTTCGGCTAGGCCAGAGAATAGGTGGAGAAACCATTAGGTATCGAAGGCAAAAGAAAAAAGTCAAGTCACTGATGCAAGCGGCGAGAATCCCTCCATGGCAACGCAGTACATGGCCTATTCTCTATTCTGGGAATGAAATTGCTTGTGTACCGAACGTTGCTATCGCAGATCAATTTTGGACGCCAGACAAGTGCGGATGGCTACCTAGCTGGAAACCCAGAAATTTTGGCGATGATTTCAGCCGATGAAAGAGTAGGCACTAAAATCTCAACATCCGATCCCACCCATTCCTCGCAGCTGCTTTCTAAGGTTCTAGATTGACCCGATACGTCTTTGTCACCGGCGGTGTGGTCTCTGGTCTAGGCAAAGGTGTCGCCACGGCGTCTTTAGCGGCTATTCTCCTCGCTCGCAACCTGCGAGTGAACATTGTCAAGATGGATCCGTACATCAACTTGGACCCAGGAACAATGAATCCAGAGCAACATGGAGAGGTCTATGTTACAGAGGATGGTGCTGAAACTGACCTGGATTTAGGTCATTACGAACGGATGACCAATCTCCGCATGCGAAGGTCGAATAACTTTACCGCAGGGAGCGTGTACGAAGCCGTTATACGTCAAGAACGGCGAGGTGAGTTTGGTGGACAGACGGTTCAAGTCATACCTCATATTACCGACGAAATCAAATCTCGAATTCGCGCGAACCAAAGAGATGACCACGATAAGCCTTACGATATTGTCATCGTCGAGACCGGGGGTACTGTAGGCGATATTGAATCGCAACCTTTCTTAGAAGCGATTCGTCAGATTCGCATAGAGGAAGGGTCTGCAAACGTGCTCTATGTGCACTTGACGCTGATTCCGAGACTTTCTACGGGGGAAGTCAAGACGAAACCGACGCAACATTCAGTTAAAGAGCTTCGGTCAATAGGTCTCCAGCCCGACATTCTGCTTTGTCGGTGCGGTCCGGAAGAAATGCCGTCAACGATGCGGGACAAGATCGCGCTATTCACAGATGTCGACATAGCTGGTGTAGTTTCGTTAGTCGATGTGGATTCAATCTATTTAGTACCACAATTATTGAACGATCAGGGGCTCGACGACCTCATACTCCGCAAATTCAACATTGATTGTCCGAAAGCGGAGCTACAGGACTGGAAGTCTCGCGTACGCAACGCCGAGAAATTCACTCGCAGTACGCAAATTGGCTTGGTTGGAAAATATGTAGAGTCAACAGATGCCTACAAATCCTTACTTGAGGCGATCACTCATGCAGGACTCGAAACAGAAACCAAAGTCGAAGTTATACCCATAAAAGCAGAGGAATTAGAGGTCAATGGCGCGGGCCAATTGGAAACTCTTGACGCGATTCTCGTACCTGGAGGTTTTGGTCAGAGAGGCCTGGAAGGCAAAATCAAGGCGGCAAGATTTGCACGCGAAAATAACCGCCCGTATCTAGGCATTTGCTATGGATTACAGGTTGCAATGATTGAGTTTGCACGTAACGTGCTTCAGTGGGAACAAGCAAACTCTGCCGAAATCGACCCAGACACACCGCAGCCGGTGATCGCATTAGCAGAAGAGTGGGAAGAGCGCGATGGGGAACTTGCTATACGAGACCATAAATCTGACCTTGGTGGTACGATGCGTCTAGGCTTGCAGGATTGCAAGATCGAAAAAGATTCACTAGCGTTCCGGGTCTACGGCAAGTCCACAGTTTCAGAACGACATCGACATCGTTACGAGGTCAACAACCGTTACCGAGAACACTTTGCAGAGAAAGGTATGAGGTTCACTGGTGTGAGTAAAGATCAGAATCTGATTGAAATGATCGAGTTGCCCAATCTTCGTTGGTTCCTAGCTTGTCAGTTCCATCCTGAATTTAGTTCGACGATGTACGGTGCCCACCCGATTTTCCGTAGTTTCATAGAAGCTGCAAGCATTAACTAGAGAAACGTATATGGAATTGTGTGGATTTGAAATCGGTCATCAAAAGCCTGTTTTCCTGATCGCCGGTCCATGTGTGATTGAAAGCAACGAACTTGCTCAGGATACCGCTGGCCGGCTTAAAGAGATTACCAGTCGACTGGGTATTGGCTTTGTTTTTAAGAGTTCATTCGACAAGGCAAACCGGTCGTCAATCAGTAGTTATCGTGGACTAGGGATGGACGAGGGACTCGCGATTCTCGACGACGTTAAAAAGAAATTGGATGTGGGCGTGATCACAGATGTGCATGAATACACACCCCTCAATGAAGTGAGCGATGTGGTTTCCATGCTGCAAACTCCTGCTTTTTTGTGTCGACAGACAGACTTTATTACTCAGGTGTGCTTACAGAATCTTCCGGTGAATATCAAGAAAGGTCAATTCCTAGCGCCTGCTGATATGGTGAACGTCGTTGACAAAGCCAAGGCGACCGGCAACGAAAAGATTTTGGTATGTGAACGGGGAGCGTCCTTTGGTTACAACAACCTGGTCTCAGATATGCGCTCACTCGCAACCATGCGATCGACTGAGTGTCCGGTTGTCTTTGATGCGACTCATTCCGTACAGATGCCAGGTGGGCTTGGCAACAAAAGTGGCGGGCAACGAGAGATGGTACCGGTTCTCGCCAGAGCTGCGGTGGGAGCGGGAGTCGATGGGTTGTTCATGGAAACACATCCCAATCCCGCTGAAGCTAAATCAGACGGTCCGAACGCCTGGCCACTGCACTTAATGGAACCTTTGCTGGAAGAACTCCTAGAACTGGATGAGGTGGTCAAAAGACACCCATATCTCGAAGATCAAATCGAATGAGCCGGATTGTCGATGTCAATGGGATTGAAGCTTTTGACTCACGTGGAAATCCAACGATCCTCGCCGCAGTAACGACCAGCGATGGTCATAAGAGCTCGGCTTTAGTCCCTTCGGGTGCTTCGGTAGGAAGTTTGGAAGCAGTCGAGATGAGAGATGGGGATGCCGGTCGATTTCAAGGACGCGGTGTCCGCAAAGCTCTACAAGGTATCACTCAAGAGATCAAAGGTGCGCTAGTTGGTAAATCGGTTGAGGACCAAGCCGAGATTGACAAAACACTGTGCGATCTGGATGGAACACCCAACAAGGCTCGATTGGGCGCGAATGCCATCCTGGGTGTCTCTCTGGCAAACGCTCATGCGGCTGCGGCAAGTAAAGGTCTTTCTCTGTATCGACACATCAATGATTTGGTCGGGAACCCGCCGATGACGCTACCTGTGCCCATGCTTAATGTATTGAATGGTGGAGCACATGCGAACAACAACGTAGATATTCAAGAATTTATGGTTGTGCCTTCAGGAGTAGAAGATTTTTCGACAGCGGTTCAAGCTGCTGCGGAGATTTTTTACACACTCAAGCAGAATCTCGCTTCGAAAGGCATTTCCACCGCTGTCGGAGATGAAGGTGGGTTTGCACCTGACTTGAGCTCGGATATTGAAGCTATTGAACTCTTAATTACTGCCATCGAACGCAGTGGTTGGCAATTAGGTGAGAAAATCAATCTAGCCTTGGACTGCGCCGCTACGGAGTTCTTTGTGGATGGTCACTATCGACTGGAATCCCAGAATAGGACTCTCACCCGTGAAGAGTGGATCGACGAGATGGAAGAAATTTCAAGTCAGTTTCCAGCCATAACCTCGATTGAGGATGGGATTCATGAATCTGACTACGAAGGCTGGAAGAAGCTAAATCAAGCTTTGGGATCGAAAATGCAGCTGGTGGGAGATGATTTGTTTGTCACCAATCCTGGATTGTTGAATCGTGGGATAGCAGATGGGTGGGCTAATGCGATTCTGATTAAGTTAAACCAGATTGGTACTTTATCGGAGACTTTAGAGGTCATTCAAATAGCTCAGTCTCATGGCCTAGGTACAGTAATTTCTCACCGATCTGGTGATACAGAAGACACTACTATCGCAGACTTGGCGGTAGGCACCAGCGCTGGTCAAATCAAGACTGGTTCAATGAGTCGTTCCGAACGCGTTGCGAAATACAACCGACTCCTCCAGATCAATCAGGAGCTAGAAAATCCTGTGTATGCAGGATCGTAGAGTGCTACGTGATCTCTCAAGATCAGTATGTTTGGAGCGAAGATTGGATTCGCGCCTCTTCTGCACCTCTAATTCGAGCGAAATTTAAGCAGCAACCTGACGATTTCTGCGTTGAAGAATCTCTGGGATTTGAACTATCTGGAGAAGGTGAACACCTGTACCTGTACATTGAGAAAACCAACACCAATACACGCGACGTACAAACTGACTTAGCCCGGATTTACCAAGTACCGCTAGTAGATGTCGGCTACGCGGGAATGAAAGATCGTCACGCGGTATGTAGACAGTGGTTTAGTGTTCGCCTACCGAAAACTGAAGCAATCGGTTCGTTCACTAACGGCAGTGTACGAGTACTCAAGCAAGCGTACCACACGAAAAAACTACGTATAGGCGATGTTGCAATCAATCACTTTCGCATCCTGTTGAGAGATGTAACCTCCGAACCCAACATCGATGCGCTGAGAAAGGTACCGAACTACTTCGGGGCGCAAAGGTTTGGAAAACAGGGGCAAAATCTCAAGAATGCACTCCGGAAGAAGGATTGGATAAGAGGTAGAAAGCAGCGATTTCTGAAGGGTATATACCTCTCGAGTTTGCGCGCCTATCTATTCAATGCTGTGCTAGCAGAACGGGTTAAGCAGGATACATGGTCTTCATTGCAAGAAGGTGAGCCAAGTGGCGAGAATTTACCCACTGGTCCCTTGTGGGGACGAGGGAGACTGCAAACTACGGAATTGGTCGGTGAGCTGGAACAGAACATTGGGGACTCACATGCGCCAATCACTGAAATCCTGGAGTGGTCGGGATTGAATCAAGAACGAAGGTCATTGATTTGTGAAACAGATAACCTGAAAGTTGCTACTGACGGATCGCACTTAACGCTTGAATTCGACTTACTCTCAGGATGTTATGCAACCACTGTTTTACATGAAATTGTGCAACCTGAATGCCTAGGGATGGTCACGCAAAATCTAAGTCTCGCATGAAATCTCATATCAGTGTTTTTCTAAAAGGATTCCTCATGGGAATCGCAGAGATTCTGCCAGGCATTTCAGGTGGTACCGTTGCGTACATCACGGGAATCTATGTTCGTTTGGTAGATTCAATAGCCAGTTGCGTACCTCAAAAGCTGTCTCGAACGGAAGTATTGGATGTCTGGCTAGGCATTCGAGGAGCACTTCCGTTTCTTTTACCGCTTGGGATTGGAATGCTTCTAGGCGTAGCGCTGATGATCTTTTTGATCAACCGTCTGCTAGACGATTACGCAGTTGAGGTGCTTGCGCTTATTTTCGGACTGATGGCAGGTGCGGTTGTTCAGATGGCTAGAGATTCAAGCGTTAGGTATTTGCTGACATACGGTGTCGTAGGTTTGCTTTTCGCCCTTGGGATATTTTGGCTGAACATTGGACACTCTGAACAGAGCGCTCCTTCGTATTGGTTGATTTTTGTAGGTGGATTTTTTGCTTTTACTGCTTGGATTCTTCCAGGTGTTTCTGGTTCTCTAATGTTGCTGATACTAGGAATCTGGGTAGTCATGATTAATGCGTTTGCAGAGTTCCAAATTGACCTGATTAGCTCTTTTATCCTTGGCATGATCGTCTCAATATTGTTAGTACCAAAGTATCTAAAGCGATGGCTCAAATCACATCGACATCAGATTGTCGCGGTTTTTTGCGGGCTTTTACTAGGTAGTCTGCTCCAAGTTTGGCCATGGCAGCAAGAATCAAACCAAATATTTCTGCCTAATTACGATTCTGATGTGTGGCAGAACATTCGAGTGATTACACTTATGGCAGGAAGTTTTTTAGTCATGATGACGGTTCTGTTCTATGAAAGACAAAGGAAGATTACTTAGGTACATAACAAGCGCGTTCACAGTAGCTCTTGTTGTTTGCGTTTTAGAGGTGCCTTCAAATCTCGCACACGCTCAACCTACTCAAGATTACGCGCCGCATAAAGTTCAAAAAGGCGAAACACTCTATAGCATCTCTACGACTAGAGGATTCAAAGTCAATGAGATTGCGGTCTACAACAACTTTGCGCCGCCTTATACATTAAGTGTTGGACAGGTAGTCTATTTTCCTAGAAAGAATCCGCCTGCACCAGCTGTACAACAACGGCCTACACCACCAAAGCCCGTACCAGCCCCAGCTCATACACAACCAGCTGCTGTCCCGACACAACCAACTCGGGCACCCACATCTAAACCTGCACCCGCTCCAAGTACCAATCGTGCACAGAAGGTAGCTACGCCATCTCCTGCAAAACCGGCAACAAATGCAGCAATTCGAGCGCAATCAGGTGGTTGGCAATGGCCAGTCGATCAAACGCCAATTCAGGAATTTGGAGTTTCGAAGCGAGGCTATGCCTATCAGCTCAAGGATGAAACCGCAATTCGTGCAGTAACCGATGGCAAGGTCATCTACGCCAAGCAGGGACTTGGGACCTATCGCCACATCGTGATTACGACGACACCAAAAGGGTACGTGATTGCCTATGAATTCAACTCAGATATTCAAGTAGAAGAGAACAGTCAGATCAAGAAAGGGCAGGTCATAGCTACCATCAATAAGCCAACCAATCCATCTGCACCGCGTGCCAACGCTTACGACCAGTTCTATTTTGAGGTATGGAAAAACGGGGCGACTATCAATCCGCGTGAAATGATGACGGATTAAAGGTCCCGTCTACACAGGATTACAGAAAGACGTTTAGGCGAAAAGCGAAAGTTCGCTTCGACTACTTCTCTAAAAACTTAATTTTGTCTTTGACTTCCCGCCATTCGGCTTCGTCGGGTGGCGGGTCTTTTTTTAGAGCGATGTTGGGCCAGACTTCTGCGAGTTCGGCATTGAGCTCTAAGAATGGTTCGTCTCCCTCGGGAATTTCATCCTCTGGAAAGATCGCGTCTACCGGACACTCTGGTTCGCAAAGTGCACAATCAATGCATTCGTCGGGATGGATGACGAGCATATTGGGACCTTCGTAGAAACAGTCCACAGGACAAACTTCAACACAGTCTGTCAGCTTACACTTAATGCAAGCAGACCCCACCAGAAAGGTCATTTAGAAAAATCTCCTCAAGGAATTTGGCTTGAACTTCATTCGCTTGTCAATTTCTGACTAAATCGCGAAATACCGCGACGCCAAGGATTAGTTATTTGTAAATGAACCATCGACAAAACGACGGCACGGTTAACTCCTTTTAAGGAGTTCTTTCAGTTTTCGATTCTCAATCGAGAAAGAAACTACCCCTTAATCATGCATCTCGGTCGTAGCTGCATTACATTGGAACGAGCCATCTGCACATGGTTGCGCAGCACAGCCTGAAAACGTCAATGTCAACAAACCGAGGAAAACAACGGTTGCAAAAAGGGTAATTTTCTGAAGTCTTTTCATTGTGAGTTGCATCCATTCAACACAGTGTGACTTCTTGAATATCGAAGTCACATAAATCGGAATTTTAGCTAATCGAAATCGAATTTATGCGGACTTCTAGGGGACAAAATTAAGCATTGTGGTACGCGCGGATGATTTTCTCTGCGTCACTTTCAATTAGCTCCATATGCTCCTGAGTCGCACCGTACTTATTCAACTCAGGTCGGTCCGCAAGCCAACCAATATGAGCCAATACCCGAAGTAGATAGAAAAAATTCAATGATGGCATGAGTTTTGGTGGCAGTGAACGAAGGTTACTGTAACCTTTGAAGAAGGCATCTAACAAGGATCGATAATTTTCATCGTCTGTATAACTCAACATTGTTACGGCGAAGTCGTACAGGTGCCAGCTGAAGCAGGCATCATCGAAATCGATCACATGAAGTCTTGATCCATGCTTGATGATGTTACCTGGATGCAGGTCAGCATGAATCATGGAATAGTGTTCAGGAGCCTTCGAGAGATTGGCGAGTATTTCAAAACACGCGTCCCGTATTTCAGTCAGAAATCCCTGTTGCTTCTTTGATAGATCTTTCGATTCCCAGAATCTACCCCAGAACGGTTGTTCTCCCATAAAACCATGCTCGTCGAGCACTGGTCGCTTAAAGTCGGGTGGTGGTTGCCAATGTTGCGCCTGTTCATGGAAATTTGCGACGAGCTCTCCAATCATCTGAAAACGGTGCACGGATTCACTAATGTGGGAGTCGGCATCTTCGAGCACTTGCCAGAGTGGTTGTCCATCGACCCACTTCAATACACCGGCATAACGGGTTTGTCCGTTGATTCGGGATTGGACGAAGTCTTGATTCTCGCGCGCCTTTACACCTACTGGACAATCCAGACCAGTAGCGATTAAATCATCGGTCCATATGCGTTCTGATATCAACTCTTGGTAGTCGTGATATCCGGGCCGATGAAACCGAAGTACGTATTGCTTACCTGTTTTGGATACGACGTGGAAAGAGATATTCTCTGATACGGTTATGAACTTGACACTTTCTACGTCGATATCCCAAGACTGCATGGCTTTCGATGCATCTTGTTCTAGGTTTTTTGCATTCACTTAGTGAGCCAGTACGTGGCCGAGTGCCTGCAGAAAATCTTCAGCGTTCTTCATTGAGAAAACTAATGGTGGCCTGATCTTTAGGACGTTTCCATAAGCACCGGCATTGCCAATAAGAAATCCCAGTTCTTTCAGCTCATTGACTTTAACGACCGCGCCACGCGCATCAGGCTCTTTGCTGTCACTAGACTTGACCCACTCAATCCCTATGAATAGACCGTGTGATCGAATATCGCCAACTTGGGGATGATCTGAACCAAGCTCACGAATACCTGCCGCCAGTTGGATGCCAACTTTGTTGACATTTTCCAAGAGATTCTCATTTTCGAATACATCCAATACCGCGTTGCCAGCAGCAGCTTGAACGGGACTAGATGCAAAGGTGTTGAAATACCGGGTAGATTTCCGAAACGACTCGACCAATTCACGGCTGGCAGCCGTGGCTGCTAGAGGTATTCCCGCACCAATCGGTTTACCCATTACAACTATGTCTGGAATGAAGTCTGAGACTTCATAGCCCCACCAATGACCCGAGCGGCCAAGACCTGCTTGTACTTCGTCAGCGATCATTACCCCACCGGCCCGATGAACCAACTCTACGGCTTTTGACATGAAGCCTTCTGGGATATTTGGCAGTCCTTCATTAGCCAACAACGAACAGACCAACATGCCGGCAAAAGGAATGTCGTCTTCTGCAAATCCTGAGATGGTTTCTTCCAGCTTTTCGATAAAAAAGTCACAAGGATTCGTAGCTTCACATCGATAGCTCTCTGGGAAAGGTATCGACCGAACATGGGGATTGTTGCTCGGACGAGACAACTGACGTACCGCAAAACTGTTACCGTGGTATGCAGCATCGGTACAGACGATGCCGACGCCTCCGGTGTGAGCTCGCGCGGTCATTAAGGCGACTTCGTTCGCTTCAGTTCCAGTGCAACTGAATACCACACTTTCAATCCCAGAATGGTGTAGGCTGGTTAACCGTTCGCCGTAGCGAAGAATACTCTCGTGTAAATATCGGCTATGAACGTTGAGCTGACCAAGTTGCTTTGACACCTCAGAGACAACGTGAGGGTGACTATGGCCCACGCAAGGTACATTGTTGTACATGTCAATGAAGCGTTTTCCGGCATCGTCGAATAACTCAACGCCTTCACCTCGAATGATCGTCAGCGGTTCAGCATAGAACAATGCTGATCCTTGGCCAAAGACCCGTTGTCTTTGCGCTAAAAGTTGGTTTTCCATGGCGATGGATTACTCCTTATTCTGTTCTGCAATTTTGTCTCTTAGGGAATAGATCAGAAGCAATGCATCCCTGGGAGTGAGGGAATCCACATCGACATCTTCCAATTCAGAAATTATCTCGTCTGCGAATGGACTGACGACAGGTTCGGGTGTACTAAATATCTCACCAGAAGGATTTTTATTAACGGCTTCATTCGCCTCCAACATATGTAGACGGTTTACCGCCTTTCTCGTTACTCGTCCCGGGATACCTGCTAACTTGGCGACCTGAATACCATAGCTTTTTGATGCTGAACCATCCTGTACATTGTGCAGAAAAACCACTTCGTTACCATGTTCGACGGCGTCAAAATGCACGTTATGGACTTGCCCGTGTTCTTCCGCAAGGGCTGTCATTTCAAAGTAATGGGTAGCAAACAGAACGAATGCACCGGTTCGCTTTGCAAGTTCTTCTGCAATGGTCCAAGCTAGCGCTAGGCCGTCGTAGGTACTGGTTCCCCGTCCAACTTCGTCAAGTAATACCAGTGATTTCTGCGTCGCATTGTGCAGGATGTTGGCCGTCTCGCTCATTTCGACCATAAAGGTGGATCTCCCAGCTGTGAGATCATCTTGTGCACCGATCCTAGTGAAAATTCGATCAATCGGTCCCAATGTTGCGTAGCTCGCGGGTACGAAACAACCACTATATGCAAGGATCACGTTCAGAGCAGTCTGTCGCATATAGGTGGATTTTCCTCCCATGTTTGGACCAGTAATAATTAGTGTTTTTCGAGTCGGATTAAGTACGATGCTGTTGGGTACAAACTGTATGTTTGGTTCTGCTTCTACGACGAGGTGTCGGCCGTCTCGAATATCGATTAGAGGATTAGAAACGAATATAGGCCTACATAGCTGAAATCGTGTGCAAAGCATTGCAAATCCGCACAGAACATCCAACCGGCTTAGGAGATTGGCTACTAGACGAAAGACAGGGCAATGTCCTTGAAGACTGTTGACAAGCTGGTGCCAAACCTCCTTTTCGCATTTCAGCGAATTTGCGTGGGCGGATAGAACTTGCTCCTCAAACTTGCGTAGCTCTGCGGTGACGTATCTCTCGTGATGTTTCAGCGTCTGACGACGAATATATTCGCCGGGTAATGGGTTACTGACAGATTTTGGCAGTTCAATGTAGTAACCATGGACTCGGTTGTATCCAACTTTTAGATTTTTGAGACGGGTTCGAGCTTGTTCATTAGCTTCAATTTGTTGCAACTTTTGGTTGGAGTTCTGAATTAGATCCTTGTACCCGTCGAGCTCTTGATTAAAACCAGCTCGAATCATGCCGCCTTCTCGGATCGTCACCGGAGGGCTATCTACCACTGCCTTTTCGATCGATGCTGCAATTTCGCTGACATCAGTGACTTGGTTAAACCGTGCCTGTTCATGCAATATCTCAAGATTTGCAATTTCACTACGAAGCTCTTCAAACATTCTCAAGGCATGAGCCATGCGGTTCAGGTCTCTAGGCGTTGCAGTGTAGAGTGACAGACGAGTAGTCATCCTTTGTAGATCGCCAACTTGCTTAAGTCGTGATTGAATTCGGTCCACAACCTGAGAGTTATGAATAGTTCCCACGACATCAAGTCGTTGATTGATTACCGTCAGGTCTGTGGTAGGTTCACTGATCCATTCTCTTAGCAAGCGGCTACCCATCGGGGTTTGCGTATGGTCAATTGTCGATGCTAAGGTACCGTCGGAAGTTACACGTCCATTGCTTTCCGTGAGTTGCAGGTCACGACGTGTTTGTGCATCCATATAGATGTGATCTGCCGAATGTTCCCATTCGAGGGTATCGACAAAGTTCATCGGCTGACGGATCGTGTGTTTGGCGTAGTCGAGCAAGGCTGCAACTGCGCCGCAGACGAGAGGCTTATCGTTTAGGGATAAGCCTGCAAGATCTGCTATCTGAAAGTGTGACTTCAGAGCTCGAATTGCGAGGTCCTCGTCGAATTGGAAGGCATCCAGCGCCTGTACGGGAACCGAAGCTATACCTAGTTCATATCCCTCGCGAATCAGTATTTCGCTGGGGTTAACCCTCGAAATAAAAGCTTGAAGTTCAGACTCTTTGACCTCACCTACTTTGAGCACATTGGTGGATAGATTGAGCCAAGCTAAACCCAGAGAATGTTGTTTTTTAGTAATTGAGCAGATTGACAGTAAGACACTTTCCTGCACTTCGTTCAGCAGGTCTTCTTCAATGAGCGTGCCGGGGGTGATAATTCGTTGGACTTCTCGATCCACAGTGCCTTTAGCTAATTTAGGATCACCGACTTGCTCGCAAATTGCAGCCGAACGGCCAAGTAGCACCAACTTTTTTAGGTAGGGACCAATCGAATGGAATGGCACACCGCACATCGGAATTGGCTGACCGTTGTGCTGACCTCGACTGGTCAGCGTGATTTCAAGCAGATCAGAAGCTTCTTTGGCATCTTCAAAGAAGAGCTCATAGAAGTCACCCATCCGGTAAAACAGTAACACATCGGCGTGCTCTGCCTTTATGGCTAGATATTGCCGCATCATCGGCGTGGTTTGGATTGATGCCATCCTTAAAAGCTAGTAGAGAAAGGGGAATTTTGCACCAGTTAAATTTGAATACAAATTTAATTTGGTTTCATTGCTGTTTTTATGTATAGTTAATTAACACATAGGAGGAAATATGTCAGATAAAGAAAAAGATCGAGCTTTAAAAGCAACACTTACACAGATAGAGCGGCAATTCGGAAAAGGAGCTCTCATGCGGTTGGGAGACCGTCAGCAAGTTTCTGTTCCGGTGATTTCCACAGGTTCACTAGGGTTAGATATAGCACTGGGAACTGGTGGGTTACCTCGAGGTCGAGTTGTCGAAATCTACGGGCCTGAATCTTCAGGGAAAACATCACTCACTCTTCAAGTAATTGCAGAAGCTCAGAAAAAAGGTGGTACATGCGCCTTCATCGATGCTGAACATGCACTTGATCCGATTTTTGCAGAGAAATTGGGAGTAAACATTGATGATTTGTACATAGCACAACCAGATACTGGTGAACAAGCTCTGGAGATTTGCGATAGCATCGTTCGTTCTGGTGCGGTTGATGTGATTGTCATTGATTCGGTAGCTGCGTTGACTCCAAAAGCAGAACTCGAGGGTGAAATGGGTGACAGCCACGTTGGTTTGCACGCACGGCTAATGAGTCAGGCATTAAGAAAGATGACTGGCAGTATCATGCACTCAAGCACATTGGTGATTTTCATCAATCAGATAAGAATGAAAATCGGCGTCATGTTCGGTAGTCCAGAAACGACGACTGGTGGAAACGCGCTGAAGTTTTATTCGTCAGTTCGATTAGATATCCGTCGTATAGGAGCTATCAAACAAGGTGATGAAGTAGTCGGTAACCAGACTCGGGTGAAGGTACTGAAGAACAAACTTGCGCCGCCATTCAAGCAGACTGAGTTTGAGATTCTCTATGACAGTGGCATCAATTTAAGCGGCGAGATATTGGATCACGGTGTAGAGCACAATTTAGTCGAGAAGTCTGGCGCGTGGTATTCGTTCCAGGGTGAACGGATCGGTCAAGGTCGGAAGAACGCTGTTGCTTGGTTGAATGATCGACCTGATATCAGGACGCAGATTGAATCACAAATACGAGAAACCGTGTTTTCTAAGAACAGTAAAGCGGAAGAGAACGGGAAAATTGACGAGTAGCAGGTTTTGATGCTTCAGATTAGAGAGGTAATTTCAGGTACTCATTTACGATTGTGCCGAGATCTTGTAGAAGCGCGTAGGGTCTTCGGCACTTTGTGTAAGTTTGCATAAATCGAAGGCTAGTGAGATTGATTGGTGTGAAACGCAGTCAACAGGCAAATGCCCGAACGCAGGAAGGACGGTGCTGTTGAGATAGCTCAACGTCGCCTTCATCGCGGGCGGCTTCTAGGACGGCGAGCTTCACTCGACGTATTCGGCTGGGAACTTCGTTAGCGTCGGGCTGGAAAAGGAATGAGTAAAGAGAGCACACCTATCCATGTAATCAGCCGATGGGTGTCCCATCCGAGTCAGCATACCGATATTAGGGTCCGAGACTGCTCGGAAATTGCGTCATGAGCAGTGTCACTAGGGGTATGATTCAGTGCGTTCGTCAACTCTGAACCAGTTACCAGACGCCCCTATTTCACGAGTCTAGGAGAGAATGTAATGTCCGGAACCGAGATCACATTTGAGATCACCCAAGACGAAGTCGATGGTGGATATTCAGCAAGCGCGCTCGACTACGGGATACACACAGGGTGACTCCATCGAAGAGATCCGCCAAAACGTCAGGGAAGCGTTTGACTGCTACTTCGACGAAACGATGGATCGACCTAACATCATTAGGTTGCATTTCGTGCATGATGAGATCATGGTGGCTTGAAGCTACCTCGGGACGTTGGCGGCGCTTTGCTTCTTGGGCATATTGTGTAAGTTTGCGTGAATGAACGGGTTGCGAGATTGAAAGGTGAGGAACGCACTCGACAGGTGCAGCTGATAGGGTATCGGTTTATGGGGTTAGGTGCAACATACTCGGAGGAGCGAGTATGAGTTCTTTGTCGGTGCAGGAAGTCCCATTAGTAAGAACCCGACTGCCGGGTCAGAACACTGAAAATCTCTATCGACGGGGTACGGTTGAGATTAGTCTCAACTATGCGGAGGATCTTTACTCGGATTGGCCGACACCTACTTGCATTGTGAGCGATGGACCTTATGGATTAAGTGGGTATCCAGGAGATTTAACTGATGTAGTCAACTTACCAGACTGGTATCGACCACATATTCAAGCTTGGGCGGATAGTGCTACACCGCAAACCACGCTCTGGTTCTGGAATTCAGAATTAGGCTGGGCTACAGTTCATCCGGTATTGCAAGAATTGGGATGGGAATACCGATCTTGTCACATATGGAACAAGGGCATGGGACATATCGCAGGTAACGCTAATACAAAGACTCTCCGCAAGCTTCCTGTCATAACTGAGGTTTGTGTCCAATATGTCAAGACTGCTCGCTTCGATAACCTGACGCTGCAAAAATGGCTTAGGCATGAATGGCTTCGGGCTGGATTGCCTCTTTCCAAAGCAAATGAGGCCTGTGGTGTAGTCAATGCAGCAACCAGAAAGTACCTGACAACTGACCATTTATGGTACTTCCCGCCTCCTGAGGCGTTTTGTGCACTTGCGAAATATGCAAATTTACATGGTGACCCGTCTGGTAGACCCTATTTCAGTGTGAATGGCAAGACACCGCTCAGCGCAATCGAATGGGAACGGCAACGTGCTAAGTTCCGTTGCCCGATCGGTTTAACAAATGTTTGGCAGCATCCGCATGTAGGAGGCAATGAGCGTGTCAACGGTGAACGTCAGAAAATGCGATGGAAGTTCAAGAGTCTACACGGTAGCCAGAAACCTTTGAAGTTGGTAAATACGACAATTGATGTTTGTACGGACAAACATGATGTCGTATGGGAACCGTTTGGCGGTCTATGCCCTGCGGCTGTGTGTTCGTGGCGTTCCGGTCGAATCTGCAGGAGCGCTGAAATTATTGGGAGTTATATACCTAAGTGCCATAAGGATTCACTAAGGCTACTGTTCTGCGTGGACGGTGCGCCAGTGCGCTCCGTTTCCCTTCCTTCTACCCACGCCCCGGGGATACTCCCGCCCAAGTTAAGAGCTTCTAGGCCCTTAAGTAGAATGTTCTTCGCCGCATTGATGTCCCGATCTTCCGAGTGGCCGCAGGTACTACAGTAGAACCACCTATCGGCCAACGTGAGCTTTACTTGTGGCAAAGCATCACAGGTGGAACATCTTTGCGTTGTATTGTTAGGATCTACCTTCACTAACTTGCCACCAGCACTTTCAGCCTTGTATGCGAGTTGTTGTATAAATTGACCCCAGTTCTGTTCCAGAATTGATCGATTAAGCCCGCGCTTGTGATTACCACCATGAGCCGTTAGGTTCTTGATCAGTAAATTTTCCACCGCCACATATTTCCCGTGATGAAGAACGATGGCGGTGGTAAGCGCGTGTAAGTCATTGCGGTGCCGAACCGTTTGGCGGAAGCACTCCTTACTTAGAGCGATAACTTTCTTCCGAC
>MPMU01000121.1 GCA_002238665.1 Gammaproteobacteria bacterium bin55 | reverse complement strand
TGAGTGCCGGTGGCAAGCTGGTGAAGGTAGATCCTAAAAACACGACGCAACGATGCTCGGCTTGTGGATCACTTCCACAAATGAAGATGACCCTGGCCGATAGGTGGTACTACTGTACTTCCTGTGGTCACTCGGAAGATAGAGACATCAACGCATCAAAGAACATTCTACTTGAGGGACTAAAGGCCTTCAACTTGGGCGGGAGTTCTCCCGGGGCGTGGGTAGAAGGAAGGGAAACAGAGGGCATTAGTCCACTGTCCACGCAGAACAGTAGCCTTAAGCCTAAATGGCACTAAGGTATATAACTCCCATAGATAAATCGAAGTTCAATGACCATAGACATTAGTTTTTTTAAACGAAATATCAGCATAACGAGGTGACATATGGAAGCTGCCATTAGATACGGTATTGGCTTTGCCACGGGTATCGTAGTCACGGTGATTCTGTTATATATCATGCAGGCTGTTATTCAGTCTGACAAGAATCCTCTCAACGAAGCACCCAAGATTCGACTGGTGGATTTTGTGCGAGTATTGGAGGATGAAGCAGTCGAACTGAAGGATTTACGTCCGAAGCCACCGCCACCGGTGGATGAAGCTCCTCCAGATATTCCAAAACAATCGTTTGATACCGATACGAACATGGGCGTGGCGATTTCTCAAGTGTCGACCCAAATCAATATTGACATTGGGGCTGGTGGTTTTTCGCCAGATGGTGAGTATTTGCCCATCGTAAAAGTAGAACCAATCTATCCTCGTCGAGCTCTCACACGGGGTATTGAAGGATTCGTTCTTCTGTCATTCTGTGTTACCACGACAGGGAGTGTTCGCGATCCGGTGGTTGTAGAGGAAGAACCTTCTTCAATCTTCACGCGAGCAGCGACTAATGCAGCACTGAAGTTCAAATATAAGCCTAAGGTCGTTGATGGGCAACCGATTGAAGTTTGCGGGGTGCTGAATCGTCTTAAATTCGAATTGGAACAGTAGGTTCAAACAATGAAGCATTCAAAATCAAGGCTATATCACTCTTTAATTAGTCCAGGTTTTGCTTTAGTGGCATGCCTTCTAGTGTTGGAATTCGGTCAGGTTGGTCAAAACAATCAAGTCATTTCCAGAACTGACCTTTCTTTAGGTTTTTCTTACGGCATTGCTCATGCTCAGCAAAAGAAAAAAGAAGAGCGAAAGGTGCCTCTAATGCAACAGGCGACATACGATCGACTAAGTAAAGCTCAGGAGTTATCGACAGCTGGAGATACCGAAGGTGCGTTAGAGATTCTTCAGGGCATGCTTGAGAGAAGCCGAAGGTATAACCCCAACGAAATTGCTCAGATTCACCGAGAAATTGCTGCCGTTTACAACGATCTAGACAACGATGAGAAGGTGCTCTATCACTACGAGCAGATGTTGGTGTATAGAAAGGAAATTCGCGAAGGACAGGAACACTCAATCTTGTTCATTTTGGCGCAGCTTTATGCACAGGCTGAACGTTACGAAGACTCTCTTGGAATGATTCAGGAATGGCTGGCATTGGTCGAGGATCCAGGTGCATCACCTTACTACTTTGTAGCGACAGTTTATTATCAGATGAAGAATTTCGATCAAGCTATCCACTATATGGAGCTAGCGATCCAAATTGCCACGGAAGCAGGTCAGTTACCAATTAAAAAAGGTTGGTACGGCATGTTGAAGTTCCTTTATTTTGAGAAGGGTGATCTGAACAAGGTATTGGAGATTCTGCATATCATGGTCGATCTGTATATGGACAGGACAACCTGGGTGGAAATGGCAGGTGTTTATTCTCAACTCGGCGACGAAAAGAAGCAGGCCTATGCTATGGAAGCTGCACATGCCGCGGGATTTTTAGACCGAGAGTCGGATTACCTTCAATTCGGTGGATTGCTTATGAATTCTGAAGCATTCATCCGTGCTGCGTGGTATCTAGAAGAAGGATTTGACAACGGACTCATTGAACGTAAGAAGAAGACCATTGAACAACTAGGTCAAGCCTATACTGCAGCCTGGGAAACCGAGTTAGCGATAGCAGTTCTGGAAGATGGGTTAGAGTTTGCTGAGGACGGAAGAATGCACAATCGGCTTTCCAAACTCTACTACGAGCAGGAAGAATACGGCAAGTGTATTGACGCAGTCAATGAAGCACTAGAACTTGGTGATATAGGCGGTGACGTTTACGATACCAAGCATTTTCGCGGTATGTGCGAATTCTGGCAAGGGAGTCTTGATTTAGCAGATTCCACATTCAACGAAGTGCGTCGTGAAGCAAGAATTGCTGAGGACCCGGCTGCTGAGAAAGGTGCCAGCAATTGGCTGAAGTACGTTGATTCTGAACGAAGGCGTATCGCGGAGCTTCGAGAATCCGAGCAAATGTAAACTCAAATTTAGTTTTTTGTCAGTTCAGAGCCGCGACTTAAAAGTTGCGGCTTTTTCATAGTTATGTTCACGGGAATCGTTCAAGACCTCGTATCAGTTAAGCGGTTGGTCCATAGAGCAGAAGTCTTAGAGATCTATCTACAGTTGGAGCCTGAGCATGTGGACGGTATTGAAGAAGGAGCATCTGTCGCTGTGGATGGTTGTTGCTTGACAGTATCTGCCATATCAGATGATGTGCTTCAGTTTGAGGTGGTAACTGCAACGCAACGGATCACGACTCTGGGAAAACTCAGGCAAGGTGATAAGGTCAATGTTGAGCGCTCGCTGAAATTTGGTGATGAGGTTGGTGGGCACATCCTGTCTGGCCATATCGCATCAACTGTTGAAGTCACAGATTATCAATCTAGGGAATCTGAAGCAACGTTGACTTTCCGTGTCCCAAAGGAGTGGCGAAAATTCCTCATGACCAAAGGGTTTATCGCCTTGAATGGTGCTAGTCTGACATTAGCAAGTTTTGATTCAGCAACGGGGTGCGGAACGATCAACTTAATTCCAGAAACACTGAAACGCACGAATCTGGGTAGTGTCAGAATTGGAGATCATCTGAATCTAGAGGTGGACAGTACAACGCAGACGATTGTCCAGACCGTTGAGCGATTATTTGCAGAGGGTCAATTCAGCACAAAGTCTTAGCTTGTGCGTGCGAAAATTCCAAAAAACTCCGATTTTCCTTGAACTGTCAGGCGTTGCTGGGCAACTAACTAACATTTGGCAACTGAAGATTGGACGGATTACCACCTTTTTAACCACAGCTGTCAGCAATAGACAGAAGAAGGGCTGAACCGATGGAAAGTAAGACTATAAGGCTCTTGATAGCAGTGTTGCTAGGTATTTGGGTCATAGAAATTGGTGCTCAAGATGCACTACACATTACTGAAACTAAAGAGTTTTTCGATTGGTTCATGAATGAAGGCATCAATTCATCCGAGGTGTCTGATGAAGATGTCCGAAGAATCATCAGCGTGGGTATACAAAGTGAGAATTCAGAGATTGTCTCCCAAACGGTGATTATGCTTGTAATTTTTTCATTCGGTCATGAAGTTAAAGGTTATCCTGATTTTGAACCTTCCACTCCTGCGCTAGATAGAGGTAGTCTTGAGGTTCCAGGACTAAAGTCATTTCTTATTAACTATTGGCGAACTCATGCCAATAGTGCGCCGGACGATCCCATATTGAGACTTGCTGGGGGAATTCCTCGAGCACTCGCATTCATCTTCCCACGTGATGCCGATGTGCTGGACATCATCTGGGAAATTGCCGCAACCAGGCAAGATAGCACGTATGCTCTACAACTCATGAACCTTGGTCAATTCAATACACCGGAGGTAAGCAGACATCGCATTGAGAATCTGTTCATTGAACATGGTCCGAGAGGTGGCAGGCACTTGAAGCTGGCGGCATGGGGTCTTAATGTGCATCAATCACCAGAAGGATTGGATGCATTGGTCCAGCGATTGGGGGGTGCATACCATAAAGACCTACACTTCGTGGTAGATGCAATTGGTGTGCATGGTTCCGAAGCACTACTTTATTTCGATCAACTCCGAAACCTTGAATCCAAATTTCAGGGTTTAGGAGATAGTGATCAATTAGAGTATAAATTAGATCAACTATTAATCATTCTCGAAACCCTCGATTCAGCTGAGAACTTCTAACAAATTTGTATCGGGCGTAATATTAGATGGGTTGGAGTTCGCTGAGGATGGGAGAATGCACAATCGGCTTTCCAAACTCCACTACGAGTAGGAAGAATACGGCAAGGGTAGTGACGCAGTTAATCTTTTTGACCGGAGCTGTCAGCATTGGGCGGAGGAAGTTCTGAAATGATGATGGGCAGTAAGACCATAAGGGTCTTGATAACAGTATTGCTAGGTATTTTGGGCATAGAAATAGGTGCTGAAGATGCACATCACATATCTGAAACCAAAGAGTTTTTCGATTGGTTCATGAATGAAGGCATCTATTCACCCGAGCTAAGTGATGAAGATACCCGAAGAATCATCAGTGTGGGTATACAAAGTGAGAATTCAGAGATTGTCTCCCAAACGGTGTTTACGCTCGTAGTTTTTTCGTTCGCTCACGAAGTGAAAGGTTATCCTGATTATCAACCTTCCAGTCCTGCGCTGGACCGGGGTAGTCTCAACGTTCCAGGACTGAAGTCATTTCTCATTAACTACTGGCGAACTCAAGTCAGCAGCATGCAGGACGATCCACTATTGAGACAAGCCTGGGAGGGTGTTCCTCGAGCACTCGCATTCATCTTCCCACGTGATGCCGATGTGCTGGACATCATCTGGGAAATTGCCGCAACCAGGCAAGATGGTACGTATGCTCTAGAACTCATGAACCTTGGCCAATTCAATACACCGGAGGTAAACAGACATCGCATTGAGAATCTGTTCATTGAATATGGTCCGAGAGGTGGCAGGCACCTGAAGCTGGCGGCATGGGGTCTTAATGTGCATCAATCACGAGAAGGATTGGATGCATTGATCCAGCGTTTGGGAGGCGAATACCATAAAGACCTACACTTCGTGGTCGATGCAATTGGTGCACATGGTTCCGAAGCACTACTTTATTTCGATCAACTCCGCAACCTTGAATCCAAACTTCAGGATTTAGGAGACAGTGATCAATTAGATTATAAATTAGATCAACTATTAATCATTCTCGAAACGCTGGAGTCAGCTGAGAACTACGAATAGATTTGTGTCGGGCATTAGATTAGAAGGTAAGGACCCGCA
>MPMU01000120.1 GCA_002238665.1 Gammaproteobacteria bacterium bin55 | reverse complement strand
ATGCTAGAAGCAACTTGAGCTACCCTCTGGCGCGTCATCCTCACACAACGGTCGATTCAAAATTTATAATGCTTCTCACACCAACGGTTCGCACACTGACGAACAAAGTTGCATGTTCATAGGGGAGTGATCGCGACCGGGCGGTAGATCGCAAAACAGGAATTCAGTAATTAATTCAGTAATTAACAGAAGGCGGCTTGTATGGTAGATACGGCTACACTCGTTGTAGACGGTAAGGAAATAACCCTGGAAGTCTCCAGTCCTAGCGAAGGACAGGACGTGATTAATGTCGCCAGTCTCGTTAATGAAGGCTTATTTACCTTTGATCCGGGATTTCTAAGTACTGCGAGTTGTGAATCTACCCTTACCTACATTGATGGCGATCAGGGCAAGTTACTTCACCGTGGTTACTCGATAGAGCAACTAGCAGAGAAATCCAACTACATGGAGCTGTGTTATTTGTTACTCCGTGGAGAATTGCCAGCTCAAAGTGAATTAGCAAATTTCATTGCTGCGGTAGAAAAGGAAACCGTCGTCCACGAACAGCTTGTGGATATCTGTAGCACGTTCCCTCCTGGTTCTCATCCAATGGGTATGTTGGGTACACTCGTTTCTGCGATGTCGGCTTTTTATCATGATGGCCTGGATATCAACGATCCAGATCAACGGATGCAAGTTGCAATCCGATTACTTGCACAAATACCGATCTGTGCGGCGATCGTTTTCCGCCATCACATGCAAAAGGAACGGGTGGATCTAAGACCTGGACTTTCCTATGCCGATCAGTTTTACCATCTGATGTTTTCTGAAAGTAACGACTCAGAGGTTGATCCAATACTTAGTAAGGCATTAGATCAGATTTTCCTGCTACATGCAGACCACGAGCAAAACGCTTCTACATCTACAGTACGCTTAGTTGGCTCTACAGATGCCAACCCTTATGGCTGCATTGCTGCAGGAATTGCGGCCCTTTGGGGTCCCTCGCATGGAGGAGCCAATGAAGGCGTTCTCAAGATGATCGCAGAGATTGGAGACGAGTCAAGGATTCCTCAGTACATTAAGAAAGCGAAAGACCGAGACGACCCGTTCAGAATCATGGGTTTTGGACACAGAGTCTATAAGAACTTTGATCCTCGAGCTGCGTGTGTGCGGGCCACTTGTAACGACGTACTGGATCGGCTGGGAATCAAGGACGATCCGATACTTGAAATCGCCAAAACACTTGCAAAGATCGCAAGAGAAGACGAGTACTTTATCGAACGCAGACTCTATCCCAATGTTGACTTTTACTCGGGCGTGATTCTCAGAGCGCTAGGGATCCCTCAGGATTACTTCACAGTGATTTTTGCTGTCGGTCGAACCGCTGGCTGGATCGCGCAATGGCACGAGATGGTTTCTGATGGTTACAAAATTGGTCGTCCGCGCCAAAAGTACACAGGACCACGACAGCGCGATTACGTCGCAATCGACCAGCGATCATAAACGCGCATGCGTTAGGTAGTTACTCTTCGACGCGCCGCAAGCGCTCAATCAGGCTTGAAGTATCCCAACGCGAACCACCGAGCGCCTCGACATCAGAGTAAAACTGATCAACTAGTGCGGTCATGGGCAGTCTTGCACCAACCTGACGACCAATATCGAGTGCAATGGCGAGATCTTTCCGCATCCATTTGACCGCAAAACCGTAATCAAAGATTCGATCTGCCATCGTCGAAGCTCGATTTTCCATTTGCCAAGAACCTGCCGCTCCATTCTTAATAATCTCGACAACTTCATTAATGTCCAATCCGGTTTTTTCCGCAAGATGGAAACCCTCTGCCAAGCCTTGCACTACGCCCGCTATGCAGATTTGATTGACCATCTTGGTCAACTGCCCTTTGCCAACTTCACCCATTAGTTTCGTGGTCTTCGCGTAGCAGTCAATGATTGGTAGCACTCGTTCATAGACATCCGGTTCTCCACCAAGCATAATGGTTAGGGTGCCAGAGTCTGCACCAGCTTGACCTCCAGACAAGGGAGCGTCCATGAAGCATGCATTCTGCGCTAGTGTCGCTACTCCTAGTTCACGCGCTAGATCTGGTGAATCAGTTGTATGGTCAACTAACACAGAATATTCGCCTAGCCCTGCAAGAACTCCGTCGTCTCCGTATACGACACTGCGAACATCGTCGTCGTTTCCAAGGCACATGAAAATGAGCTCCGAACCTCTAGCCGCTGCCGCAGGTGTTTCCTTGATGTCACCTTTGTGCTTAGAAATCCACTCATACGCTCGAGACGCAGTTCGGTTGTACACGGACACTGAATGGCCTGCTTTTGACAGATACCCGGCCATCGGGAAGCCCATCACACCCAATCCAATAAAAGCTACCTTCGTTGTCTCTGCCATAAACTAATTTCCTTGATATGTGAGTGAGTTTCTTTAATCTTTAAGAGTGACAATGTCTGTCACTTTCGGAAGCAATGTTAAAGCTTCTAGTAGATCGAAATGTTGGGGGTGGTTATCCCGCAGCAGTAGAAATGTTCAAGAAAATGGGATTGAAATCAACACTAGACAGATTCCTTGTGAAAATACGCCGACTCGAACAATATCCGTAGCGACGCGCTTTGACTGCACCGCAGTCAATGAGCCGTTTACTGTCAGGAGCCACAAAAATACCTGGTTGATCTGAAGAAATTCATGAAAACAAAATTTGTTCTACACCCTTCGAAATACCTGTTTACAAATCCTCAACCATATTTACGTTTGCGATCTTCTAATACTGCATCTCGCGAATTTAGTTTCTCCTGCAAACTAGACTCAAGTAGTGGTTCAGCACTTTTTTGTCGGCCAACCACTCATCCATCGTTCGCGAACCTTTCGATTGATTGCAAGTTCGACACAAGACTTGCAAATTACTAATATGGTGAGATCCGCCTCTGCTGTCCGGCACAATGTGATCTACATCCATGTAACTAATATCCGGTGTATTCAGACAACCTAAACACATTCCTTTCTGTTCGTACCAAAGTACATATTTAGTTTTTGAATGGCCATATCTCAAACTCTTAACATCACCAAATAACTCAACTTCATCGGGTTTTTTGTCAGCTTGGTCCCGCGTCGGTGGTTTATGAACCACACCTTTCATACTGTAAAAAATGCCTAATTCATTCTTGAAACGCTGCTTAACCAGTTTTCCGGCTATCACAGATATATCGATTCCAATCCACTTTCGTCCGAGATGTTCTGCCGCTACACAGGCAGTAGCACATCCACAAAATGGATCTAAAACAAGATCACCTTCATTGGTACTTGCCTTGATAATACGTTTCAACAAGGCAAGCGGTTTCTGTGTAGGGTAACCTGTGCGCTCCATCTCCATCGGATTTAGTGCTTGAATATCCGCCCAGACATCCATGGGGAGTTTGGTTGCATCGTCCTTGCTAATACGAGCTCCTTTGGGATTCTTCGCTCGTGCCATAGCTTTTTCCGTTCGATCCATCCTAATCCGTTCAGGATGAAACTCGTAGCGGTTAGAATTTGTGTAAAATAACAAATGATCATGTTTTCTCGAGTAACGCTTTTTTGACGCGCCGCCTGTTTGATAGTGCCATACAATTTCGTTACGGAAATTCTTACCTTCAAAAATCGCATCCATCACAAGCTTTAAGTAATGGGACATAGTGGGATCGCAGTGCAGGTAGATTGATCCATTAGGTTTCAACACACGTTTCATTTGAAGGATGCGCATTGCCATGTAAATGAGATAAGCAAAATTAGATTCTCCTTGAACTTCCTTTGCGGCACTCAGTAAAGTGTGCAAAGCTGAGTGTTTTTCTGCTATATATCCATGCCATGCTACATCAATGTCATCCAACCCCCACGTATCTTTGAATTCTGCATCTTGCGCTTGTGATCCATGAGGAGCGTTGTAGTTGTGATTGGAATTGAAAGGAGGATCTAGGTAGATTAAATCGACGGTCTCTGAATTCATACCTTGCATCACGTCGAGGCAATCTGCTATATAAAATGTGGACGGTTCAAAGTTGACTTGGGGCATTGAGTAATTTTAGGATTCCTTTTATCTCAGTGTTGGACGATACCTTTAGTGCACACAAATTCATAAGGCAAGGATACCGATCTTTCAACAAAGAGTACTGACATGTCTTCAAAACAACAAAACCAATCTAAAGACAACCATTCACGGATCACTGATGAGAGCGTGTACGACAAATCTTGTTTTCATAAATTTCTACAGATCAATGTGGCATTTTGTCGCTCCTAACAGTAAACTGCTCATTGACTGCGGTGCGGTGGACGGTACAAGGGGCGAACGCGATCTTGGCGCTACGATGTAGCACTAAAAACGGGTAATTGAATCCCTATTTCGATCGGGTTCGGGAGGCGGTCGCACAAGAAATACGGGTATTCACTACGAATCCAGTTGATAGCGCCATCCCTGCTTAGCGAATATTCAACAAGATTTGTCGTCCACCCCTGATGAGTTTTCCAAATAAGTAAAGTGTGATTAATTTCTCATTGTAACTTTGAACTCAGCTATCCCGATACGAACATCAAAATAGATCCCGAAAGGCTTGATCCGATATGGCGACTTCCGTTTTCACCCCTTACATGAACATCTTCCACAGCGTGGGTGGTCGTTCTGGTTCAGATTGCACCGCACGGACTAGGCTGTTTCGCGTGCAGATGGAGAGCGTCATACCTTGGCAACGGCTTGAGGATCATCTTCGTCCGCATTATTACGCTGGTCGGCGTGGTCGACCACCGATGCCGCTCATGCGGATGCTTCGTATCCATATGTTGCAACGTCTGCATGATTACAGTGACGCACAGGTGTTGGAACAACTCACCGATTCCCTCAGCGCCATGCGTTTCTGTGACTTGGACCCGACGGCGGATGCCATTCCAGAACGGACGGTATTGGTCAAGTTCCGCGCCTGGCTAGACCGTCTGGGTTTTGCCGAGTTACTGACCGAAGCCGTGGATGAAGCACTGGATCGCATCGGTATGGAATTGAAAGTGGGGACCACGGTGGATTCGACGCTGATCGCCGCCTCTGGCTCCACCAAGAACCAAGCCGGCAAAAGGGATCCGGACATGTCGTCGACGAAGAAGGGCAACCAATGGCATTTCGGTATGAAGTTACATGTGGGGGTGGATGCGGAAACCAACCGCATCCATGCTGCGGTGTCCACGACTGCGAAGGAGCATGATGCGACGGTGTTGCCGAGTCTGCTACATGGGCGGGAGCAGTTCGTGTTGGGCGACAAGGCTTACGCTGGCCAGACCGAGAAGATACGACAGGTTGCGCCGGCGGCGTTGGACCTGACGTTGCGCAAGGGGCATCGGAACCGTCCACTGACCGCGGCTGACGAGGAGATGAACCGTGTGAAGAGCCGGGTGCGGGCGATGGTTGAGCATCCGTTCCGGGTGCTCAAATGCCAGTTCGGCTATCGCCGGGTGCGTTATCGCGGCTTGCAACGCAACGCGTCGCACCAATGTACC
>MPMU01000119.1 GCA_002238665.1 Gammaproteobacteria bacterium bin55 | reverse complement strand
CATTGTTACTTGGCTTCCGGCTCAAGCGTACTAATTGACCTTGGCGCTAAGTCTCGGCGAGGAGAGTCCGAGCTCAGATGTCAGAGCCCGCGTATTAGATAAGTGGGTCGTGGCGTTCGATTCCGCTCGCAACATTGAATGCATATCGAAGCTCACTCAAACACTTACACAATTTGTGAACGAAAATGACAAAAAATCAATTCGTCAAATGTCGCGGATTTTTCTACGCGGAATCTACTAGCTTCTTCAATCTTGAAAGCGTGTCTTGATCTCCGCCAAAGATACGTTGAATATGACCCCAATTTGCTTCATCGGGTTTAGCCCCTAGGCGTAATAGGCACTCTAGACTCACTAGATTTCCGGTGTGAATCGCATACCCGAGAGGGCTCTCATGATCTTGCGTGGTTTTCGCATTAAGGTTTGCCTGTACGAATTCGGTAATAAGCGCGGTATTTGACCTGACAATTGCGGCTTCAAGTGTTTCTTCAGCACCGTGTTCAACAAGAGTATTGATCAACTGAATGTCGCATTCCTGAGACAGTGAGTGAAGACAGGCTGTGGAGAGTGGTGTTTGGCCGTCCTCGCATGCCAGATTTGGGTCTGCACCCAGGGAGAGTATCAGTCTAACGGTCTCTAAGTGGTTATTACGACTTGCATGGAATAACGCGGTTCGTCCTCGATTGTCAAATCCGTTTACATTGAAATCTGCGTCCTTTGACTGCTCCTGAATTTCCGAGTTATTGCCCATTTGTGCGGCGGTAAAGAGATCGACGCTAGCTCCTTGATTTATTAGTTGGGCCACTATCTCCAAACTAGGTTCTCGTTTCCAAGGTCCGGCGTGTAAGGCTAGATGTAGCGGAGTTTCACCTCGCTCGTTTAGAGCATTGATTTCCGCACCCTGGGACACTAAAATCTCGACCATCTTTATGTTGCCGCGCTCAGCTGCCGCGTGTAAGGCAGTATTCTTGTTTAAATCACTCAAGCGTATGTGAGAGTGGTCTTGGTTCAGGAGCTCCAACCCTATCTCGTTAAGGTGCAAGTAAGCGCAGCTTATTAAGCTGATTTTGGTAGTTCCGTCTACTAAGGATTTCACCTGTCCCTCGTATCGTTGCGTTCGGTCGGAGTAGCCATAAGCTCCGAGTAGTTGCAAGACTTGATTGGTCGCTGCCACGTCTACCTCTGCCCAATCAACTTCGGACAGAACTTGATCCAGTGTTTCTGTGTCGTCAACGTTCAGTGCCGACTGCACTCGTTCAATTAGTTGATCAGTGGTCATAGAAGGGACTTAAGAGATCGTGTTCAAATCTTGAACGAAAATCGTAGCGTTAATTTTGAGAGATATTCCTATAGCAAGAGAACTGAGTATTAGATCGATGGAACCTCAATAGTGCCGAGTTCGTCATCGGTCCTCAAGATCATTCTTGGGCTCACATTACCAGTCTACGTACCTTCTCTGTTTTCAGCAGTTGCGCGTGGTGCTTTGTTCCTCGTCCTTCCACTCTATGCTCTGGAATTGGCGAGTGGTCCGTTTCTTGCCGGTCTGGTGCTAGGTGTCCGAGGGTTTAGTACGATGTTGGTGGACATACCAGCAGGATTACTCGTAGGTCGGTTTGGCGATCGAAATGTGATGCTACTGTCGTTGTTCATGCTGGGTGCAACCTCGGTCCTAGGTGTGCTCGCGCCGTCTGCTGCTTTACTGCTAGTCATGGGTGCTCTGATAGGAGCATTCAGCAGTTCGTGGATTCTCGCTCGAATTGCGTTACTGACTGAGCTTGTGGATACGCCCCAACGCGGACGTGTTGTGTCGATCATGGCTGCATTAGAACGAGCTGGTGGCTTGATTGGCCCGGTACTGGCAGGTTTTGGGATCGAGATTTTTGGATACGAAGTTGTCTTCTTGAGTATCGCTGCTTGCTTCGTCATCCCATTCGTACTCTGCTTGATTTTCACCAAGACTCACGCTAAGCACACAGAGAGACATGTACCTATTCATCTTGGGATTGTCATACGCCGGCATATCAAGATATTTATGTCGGGTGGCAGTGTCATGATCATTCTGGCAGTCTTGCGAAGCAGTCGAAGTCTTGTCATTCCGGCTTGGGGTGTTGCCATTGGTCTATCAAGTAGTGAAATCGGGATCGCCATCTCACTAGCTGCATTGGTAGACACTTTAATGTTTCTGCCCGCCGGATTCATTCTCGACCATGTGGGTCGTAAAGCAGCTCTCATTCCTTGCTTGATCCTTCTAGGTCTGTCGATTGGTCTTCTGCCACTGACCGAATCTTTTATGCTGTTTACCTTGGTGGTCATGCTATCGGGACTTGGTAATGGATTCGGAACCGGTATCTTCATGACTCTCGGAGGTGACTTTTCTCCTCGGTATGGGAGGAATCACTTTCTGGGAGTTTGGCGTTTCGTCGGAGATAGCGGCCAAGCCTTGGGACCGACCACTCTAGGCTATCTGGCGAATGCGATTGGTACCGGATTTGCCTGTCTTACCACCAGTCTTATGGTGCTCCCGGCGTTGTTAATACTGTGTGTTTTCGTGCCTGAACCACATCCAACGAAAAAGTTGAAAAGTTTCACACGAAAGTCATAAAAAAGTGAAAGAATTGTTTAGTGTAGAACTCTGTTTTTATGGAGACATATAGAGTGAGTCAAGCTCAAATACAGACCGCGATTAGAGCTAGTTTTGCGGTTCTCTGCCTCGTTCTCGCAACGGTTTCAGCTCATGCTGCTGATACTTTTGCGAGTCTCACCGGATTCGTCAAGTCCACCGGTGGTGAGGGACTATCCGCTGAGATAACGGTCCTTCATGTGGCTACCGGGGTGTCCCGGACCACCAACACGGGCGATTCAGGTGTATTCCATGCCAGTGGCCTAAGAATTGGAGGTCCTTACCAAATTGAGGTGACCGCAAGCGGTTATCGATCTTATCAGAAGAGTGAAGTTACACTCCAGCCCGGTACACAGCCAACCATGTGGATCGAGCTCGTTCCTAACGATGCTGAAATCCCAGAGCTGGTGGCGACAGGAAGTGCTTTGACTGAACAAGATTTGCACAACGGAGTAGGATCTTCCTATACGTCATACGATATCAACAACACACCTTCCATCAATCGAGATGTGTTGAGGACTCTGAATCGTGATCCATTAGCGCATTCCGAATTTGAAGGGCAGCTCAATGTAGCTGGCGTAAATCCGCGTTTTAATGGCTTGGCGATTGACGGTTCATTACAACAGGATGATTTTGGTCTTAGTGACAATACATACGCATCTTCTCGTTCGCCAATCAATCTTGACGCAATTGAATCAGTCTCATTGGTTGCGTCTGATTACAGTGTCTTAACCTCTGGATTCACCGGTGGGTTGGTCAACATCATTACGAAGAGTGGTACCAACGAGTTCTCAGGTACAGCGTATCACTACACTCGCGATCAGGATTGGATCGGTGACACCTACGATGGTGATCGATCCTTCACTGCCGCGCCATTCGATGAAACTGAAAGGGGCTTTACACTTGGATTCCCGATCCTACAAGATAAGCTATTTGCGTTCGTTTCCTACGATGAGTTTGAATCTTCATCAAGCAGTGATTTCAACAATTTTGACGATTCTCGGGGTATACAACCAGGATTTTTCGACGCACTTCAAAGCGTCGTTATCGATACCTACGGTTTTGATCCCGGGTCCCGGCCAAAGACTGCGTCTACACCAGTTATTTCTGAACGCCAGTTGGCAAAACTTGACTGGAATGTCAACGAGAATCATCGAGCCTCGTTCACCTACCAGAGTACCGTTGAACACGATACTTCGGCGAGCAGTTCTCGACTTCCATCTGCCTGGATCGATATTCCTTTTGACTTGAAGTCCTTCACCGGTCAGGTGTTTAGTGATTGGTCAGATCAACTATCTACGGTGTTCCGATACAACCTGAAAGAGAACATGCGGGGTCAGAACTGCCGAGGTGGAAAAGTAGGTCACCTGGACCTTTACAACATTAGCGCAGAGGATGTAGTTGGCACCCCATTGGAGGGCTTGATTACTGATGAAGTGGATTTGACAGGTGGTTGTGACCGCTTCCGACACGCTAACGCGTACAACGATGAACGAAGCCAAATGAGTCTAGTGGTTAATTATCTATTGGACGATCACTTGGTTCAGTTTGGCGGAGAACTCGAAACATTTGAGCTGTATAACCTGTTTATTCCTTCATCGAATGGTCGATTTACGTTCAATAGCTTCTCGGATTTTCTGAACAAGACTGCTCGAGTTGACTACGTAAACGTCTCCTCAAATAACGCCATAGAAGGCGCGACCACCTGGTCGTTCGACAAGAGGACACTCTTTGCACAAGATACGTGGTACGTCAATCCAGACCTGGATGTCACCTATGGCTTCAGGTATGAATTCTTCTCACAAAAAGATAAACCTGCACACAGTGGGATTATTAGATCGACTTATGGTGTCACTACAGACAATAATCTGAGCGGCATGAAATTGTTGCTTCCGAGAGCAAGTTTCCGGTATACAGGCTTTGAAAATACAGAAATCAGTGCGGGTATTGGTTTGTTCTCAGGTGGCGATCCTAAAGTCTGGACTTCAAATGCATTCCAGAAGCCTACTGCTTTCGCACGTCAGTACAACGCGACTAATGTAGACATTCTCAATGTTCCTCAACAATTGAGAGATCGCGTATCACAAGCCTCAGCGAGTGTGCCTATCGACTACATCAGCGATGGATTTGAACCTCCATCTGATTGGAAAATGTCCCTGCGAGTCGATCATATGTGGGATTGGGAAGTACTGCCTACTTGGCTCAATGAAATCCAGGTTACAGGGCAGATCTTGAGCACTCGAACGAAGAAGGGATTCAAGTGGACCAACCTAGCGCAAACACAACTAGCGGAAACCCAGCCTCGGGGTGTTGCTCCTGATGGTCGACCTATTTATGCAAATCTAGATGCCCTAGATATTCTGAATCTCACCGAACTAGGTAACTTCACCGGAGGTTCTAGCCACGTTGTTTCGATAGCGGCAAGTAAGTACTTCCCGATTGGTCTAGATGTGTCAATGAGTTACGCAATTCAGGATATCGAGGTTGTTACGGAAGGTACTTCCTCTAGAGGTATTTCAAACTGGCGCAACATTGCCGACCCAGATCGAAACAATCCAGGTCCTCATGGAAGTCCATACGAGAAAACACATTCACTTAAGACAGCTATAAGCTATTCAAGAAATTTTGGTCGCTTTGAGGGTCGAGTTGATCTCTTTTCAAGAATTGTGACTGGCAGTCGCTTCTCGTTCGTTTACGACGTTAGTAGTAGCAACCCGCTGTTCGGTCGTGCAGGTGCTGGTGAGAGTCCATACGATAACGATCCACTCTACATTCCAAATGGTCGTGATGATCCAAGAGTTGTCTACACTTCAGCGTTTGACGTAGATGACTTTTTCCTCTATATTGATCGGTACGACCTAGATCCAGGTATTGCTCCGGCATACAATTGGGATGCCGGTCTTAATCAATTTCTTGATCTACGATTGCAGGCGACTCTGCCAATTGCAAGTGGGTTCACCAACGACCCGATTCGCCTGGTCATGACGTTTGATATCGAGAACCTGCTGAACTTCCTCAATGAAGATTGGGGAACGATCGAGAACGGTCCATCTTTCGGTGCCGCAAATATCGTGAGAGCTGATTTGATCAGTGTTGAGGACTTGAATGCTAACGGTGTTGAAGGTGCTCGATCTCTCCGTCGCGATGATCCTAGAACCACATGTGTTCAAGAAACAGACTGTGTCTATCGATATTACGACTTTGATGCAGATCGCACATCCTATACGAGCGCTAGTCGATCAGTTTATGAGATTCGATTGGGATTCCGGGTGGAGTTTTAACCAGACTTCA
>MPMU01000118.1 GCA_002238665.1 Gammaproteobacteria bacterium bin55 | reverse complement strand
GAACAAAAAGTTGATGTGACTACACTGGGTTGCATGTTTGTCATGCAACCCTGGTTCTCCTCCAGATCCCCTGATGGAAAGATTCCGTCAGGGGATTTTTTATTTCTTGGTCTTTATGGTGTTTAGACTGGGATTGGCTTGTTCGCTAGATGGGACTGGAGGTAACTACAGGCAAGGAAATCAGCTTTAAGCTTTAGGAGGAAATCTGATGGTCTATCTCACCAGCTCTGGATTCGACTCAGAGGGGTGTACGACAAATCTTGTTGAATATTCGCTACGCAGGGATGGCGCTATCAACTGGATTTGTAGTGAATGTCCGCAGTTCGCGTGCGACCGTCTCCCGAACGCGATCGAAATAGCCGTCCAATTGCCCACTCTCAACGCTACATCGTAGCGCTAAGATCGTGTTCGCCCCTTGTACCGTCCAACGCATGCCGCCTCGCTTCATCCGAGCGACGACAACGTTCTTGCATGTACTCTACACCCGCGACGAGGCACATGGCAGTCCTTCACGAAGGCATCGCGGATAGTCCATCCGTGCACGGTTGTTCTCCACATAACGAATCGTCGTCTTGGCGTGGTGCATGGTTGATAGTCGCTTCAGCACCGCATCCAACTTGCCGCGCTTCAACCAGACCTTGAGTAGACGAAAACTCGGAGAATGAATATCTAAAAAGGTTCTACGCTACTCTGTGGTGGAACGGCTTTTTAGCGACTATCCTTTCTGCTGATCAAATGAGGAGGTTTACAACCATGTTGACAGGATTCCAAGAGCTGTTGAGAAGGATGTCTCCAATTCTGTGTAAGGTTATTACAACCGATCAATCATCCTTTTCCTAAGGCAAGGATACCGATCTTTCAGTAAGGAGTACTGACATGAGATCAAAACAACGAAACCAATCTAAAGACAACCATTCACGTATCACCGATAAGATTCTTGATACCGAGATGGATTATCGTCTGGCCTCCAGCGATGACCCCAACAGCCGTAACGGCTACAATCACAAGGCGGTTTTGCCTGCGACCGGTTCGATGGCATTGGATACCCCACGTAACCGACAAGGTACATTCAAACCCAAGTTAGTGCCGAAGTATGTGCGCCGGCTGCCTGGGTTCAATTACAAGGTTCTGTCGCTGTTCGCCAAGGGGATGAGTGTGCGTAACATTCGCGATACCGTGGAAGAACTGTACGGCATTGAGGTCTCGCCGGACCTGATCTCGACGGTGACCGACGCGGTGATGGATGAGTTTAAGAGTTGGCAAACTCGACCGTTGGAGAGCACGTACGCAATCGTATACCTGGACGCCATTTATGTCAAGGTCCTCGATGCTGGTAGCATTGACAACCGGCCGATTTATCTTGGTATCGGGGTCGCCGAGGATGGTCGCAAGGAAGTGCGTGGATTATGGCTCGGAGAGCATGAGACTGCGAAATTTTGGCTCACGGTGCTACCGGATCTTAAGCAGCGCGGGGTGGCGGAGATCCTCATTGCAGTGGTGGATGGCCTGGCTAGTTTTCAGGCGGCGTTTCCGGAGACGACGGTGCAAACCTGCATCGTGCACGTAATACGGAACTCGCTGTCGCGTGCCAGCTACCGAGAACGGACAGCTTTGGCGGCGGCGTTGAAGACGATCTACACGGAGATCAATGCCGATGCGGCGGCCGCATTGGATGCATTCGAGGCGAGTGAATTAGGGCAACGCTTTCAGGATGTGGTGCGGCGCTGGCTACGAAGTTGGGAACGGATGATTCCGTTTCTGGCACTTTCTAAGGAACTTCGTAAGGTGATTTACACGACCAATGCGATCGAAAGTTTGAATGCCTAGGTGCGACGGGTGGTTCAGGTCCGCGGTCACTTCACCAGCGTTGAAGCGGCGGGGAAACTGATTTATCTAGCGCTGCGCGAGGCGACCAAATCCTGCGGTAACTCCATACCTCAATGGAGTAAGGCGAAACGGGAATTGGCCATTCATTTTGGTCATCGCTTCAACGCCTCGAACGGTTGGGTGTTACCGAACAAATCCGGCAAATAAAAGCCCAGAGGCTCGAAATGAATGAACTAAAATTCTCCCAGTCTCTTGCTAGCAGGAGGGTGGGAGAATTACCCCTTACACAGAATTGACTTGGAGAAGGAGGTCGGAACTGAAACCTGATTCGCGATGGCACATCAATACCTTCAGATGTAGATCAGTATAAACAGACTTCAATCAAGGGTACAGACGGAATTAGACACATTGGTACGAGATAAATAGGAGGTTAATAAGTGAAAAGAAAAACACTGGTTGAATTGGCGAACATGATATGTGGGGACCGCACCGGACCTGATGAGAGATCAAATTTCGAGTATAGGAGCTCGAGAGAATTGAACCTTTTTTTTGAGGATTGTGATATGGCACATTTCGTACACGATGGTTCAACGCGAAAAACATGGGTTGAGCGTGTGCTCAAACAGATCGAGGAGGAACCCAGAAGCGAACAATCTATGCCAAGTGAGGGAATTCGTAATGTTATTAGAGTCCTGATGGACCAAGCTGATGCACCTGATCACGACAAGGACCGAGCAAAGGCACTGCACGAACTAAATGTCAGTTTGTTGAGAGAGCATCTTGAAGCTTTCTATGCTGATGACGGTTGCTGCTACCTAGGAAAGAAAGGAACTGGGATCGAAGGAGGTTCAAATCTCGGTTCGTATCGACCGTTGTCGACAGAGGAAACGCACAGGAAGAAGTGCGTAGAAGCATACCTTAAAATCGCAGCTGAAGACGAAGTGATTAACACAGTTTTGCTTCCACTATTTCAAACACTCGGATTCCAAAGGGTTTCGGCGGCAGGTCATAAAGATAAATTACTTGAGTATGGTAAAGATGTTTGGATGAAATTCCTTCTACCAACAAGACATTGGCTCTATTTTGGTGTACAAGCTAAGAAAGGCAAGATTAATGCGGCGGGTAGGAGTGATGCAAACGTGTCAGAGGTGTATCACCAAGCTTTGATGATGGTAGGAAACGAGATTTTCGATCCGGACATTAACAAACGAAAGCTTGTTGACCACGCAATCATTGCGGCGAGTGGTGAAATAACAAAACTGGCCAAGAACTGGCTTGGGGAACGGCTAGATGCTTCTCAGAGAAGCCAAATTTTATTCCTAGATCGTGAGGAAATAGTCCGGCTCTTCATTGTTCATAATGTCCCATTATCTCCGAACATCACAGCTTTGTCACCTGAATTGGATCAAGAGGTTCGATTTTGAGGAATCCTTTAAGAAGTATTGAATATCTGACGCTTAAAGACCTAGTCCTCTCACTTCCCATTTATCATGATCAACGATTTACAACAGCTCCTCTGGAAGCTGAGATAGAAATTCCACACACTATCTGACAAACATCAAGCTATGGATATCGTAGAAATAACGCGGTCAAGTAACCACTCTCTCTGAAACTTTGAACAGAATTGGGCACGCTCTAGACGCACGGAGGAAAGTCGAGATGGAGGGTGTAGGACAAATCTTGTTTTCATAAATTTCTTCAGATCAACCAGGCGTTTTTGTCGTTCCTGACAGTACACTGCTCATTGACGGCGGTGCACGGTGCAGGGGGCGAACGCGATCTTGGCGTTGAGATGCAGCATCGAGAGCGGGCGCTTAGACGGCTACTTCGATCGCGTTAGGGAGGCGGTGGCACGCGAACTGAGGGCATTCACTAGGAATCCGATTGATGGCGCTATCCCTGCGTAGCGAATATACGACAAGATTTGTCGTACACCCGACTCAGAGCGCATGTTTTCTCGATACTGAGATTTACCTAGGAGATATGTCTCAAGTTTTTGTAATTTTGACTCGTAGGTCCTTTCAAACGCTCAGCCCACCCATATTTTGGTGCATCCATATTTGGTTGGAGTGTAGGATTCAAGACATGGGCTAGGTGTGTTTCGATGTAACCAACCCTACTTAATGAGCAGGTGAGCGGGTGGCTTTATCAATATGATCTCTACAGAATAAACCGTTTCGTTGGTAGTGGTTGTGTTGTATGTTGTGGCTAGTACTGCTCTCTTGCTTTCGGTGTAGCGGCTTGGTTGATCTCCGCTAATCAACAAGATAATCGAAGCAACTACAGTGATTTATCCTCAACCACAATCATGTGTTTGTACCTTTCACAAGGTCCAGCTTCAAGCGTACTGGTTGGCGCAGGAGTGACGAGTCGCAGAATGTGAAAAACTAAAAAGATTTGGTCAGATCCTTCCCAGGCGGCTTGGCCTTGTAGAGTATGCAGACTACGAGCCACATACTCACATACGGACTAATGTCGTATTACTTTACTGTCTGAAGTGATTCCAATCGTAGTTCTCATTCATCACTCTGATGAACCCCGAGATACGTGCGCGACCGAATGAACTTGTGACTCTTTACTGAAGTGATCTCTCTAGTAGCCGATTATCAGAACAAACGGATCTTTGCAAGTGAGTGACTTAGAGGAACGGCCGATCCGTCTACGTCACTTGATTTCAATTGTTGGTCGCCGTAAAGCTTGTACCAAACTTCACCTTGTTTCGGGTCAACGCTTACTAGAGCATAGGAACTTTGCGTAAACAGTGCGAGCCGCTCGAACTTGTAGCCTTCCTCAGTCGTACCTCTGTCTGCTGCACCGGCACGCAAGATCCAAGATTGTGGCAAGGAGAGTCCATAAGTGATAGCACTTGATGTCAATTGGTGTATTTGATTGCCCTCGTCGTCTTTTATTGCAAAGACAGCCGAGACATGTACGTCTCCGCTGAGAATCGAAACTTTGATCCCGCGATTCGCAGCATCAAACAAGGCTTCCATAAGCGCTTTTCTTTCGACGGTATGTAACTCATGCTCCCAGGAATCTCGCAAGTCGTCGCCGAGACCTCCGAGAAGCTCATCGGATGCTACGAGAGCTGCACGCGTATGCAAGACAGGTACCGCAGACACCACGAAAACAACAGGAGTTTCTGTGGGATTCTGAACGCGCAACCAAGCTGCGAAACGTTCGAATTGCTCACGTCCCAATATGCGAAAATCTTCACGACTCAAGTCACGCTGACCGCGCCCGTCCAATACGTAGAACGCACACCCACCACGCCTAAACGAGTAATCAAACACGCTTTCATTCGTAGGCGGGTTGTGACTATGTTGGTATTCCATGTACGACTGTTGTGCGGAGTTAAACATCCGTTGCACCAATATCCGCCCGTCCTCGTAGGTCAGTCCTCGCTCTTCTAAGTCCGGCAGAATTCGCTTCAGTCCGTCGCGTGCTTCACCGGGCGCAAAGTAATGGGAACCCCATCCATCCACGATTTCATGATCGTCCCAAATCATGTAGGTAGGGAAGCCACTGAACACACTCTGTAGTGTATCAAAACCCCAATAGCCACGATAGATATCACGGTACCATGTGAGCATGGCACTCTCGTCTGGTAACAAACGCCCTTCTTCCTTTCGCATGCTACGGTTCAAATGTTTCCAGATGTCGAGAGTATCTACACCGTCGGTGTAGCACTGGTCTCCGCCCGCAAGGATTAAATCTACTTCATTGTTGTGGCGGTCCAACGTTGCACTAAGAAAATCCCACATATCCATGTTCGAGACCTCAGTGCGCTTGTTGAATAAGCCATGCACCGCATAGGGCATGTTGCAGGAAAACATCGCAAATTGAAAAGCACGCTGTTCATCTTCAGATGGTGGAGTACGAAATACACGTAGTCGGTCGTGGCCGAGCATCACCCGGTGGTCGGTTCTATGGTAGAGAAGATAACCATATCGAGTATCGGGTGTGAGCTCTTGAAGTTCGAGCACATGCGTCGTATCGGTATCGTAGTTTTCCACTTTGAAGTCCAACCATTGCTCCACTGTCAGTTGGTCTTCCAATTCACTGCGTAGAAGCGGTACGGACCTCAACTTACTGCGCAGTGCTCTTTCGTTGTCCAGTGGGTTGTCGAGACCGTTGCTATGGCGGTAGAGAATCAACGAAA
>MPMU01000117.1 GCA_002238665.1 Gammaproteobacteria bacterium bin55 | reverse complement strand
TCGCTTTCGTCCCTTGTACCGTCCACCGCATGCCACCTCGCTTCATTGGAGCACCGGCAACGTTCTTACATGCGCTCTCCAGCCGCGACAAGACACATGGTAGTCCTTCACGACGGCAGCGCGGATACGAATGATCCAACAGATCCTTCGAATTTAAGTGTTGCGAGCGAGCTGACCTGATTCAGCACTAGAACTGGTACACAGGTCGATGTTGTGTGGTACAGTCCGTTCGTATATTCACGAATGTCATGCGGTCTTTACTGTATCATCTAAGGTAACGGGTTGTCTTCATTGTCTAATTCTTCTAGACCGACACAGTCACAGTCCATGTCCTGTTTCAATGTCACCCAAACATGCTTGAAAGCACCGAGTACGGCCAATCTTCAGGTGCCAAATGTTAGATGCTTACTCCACAAACGCCAGTCAATTCAAGGAAAATCGCAAAGCAATTGAGTTTCTTTGCAGGCACTATATAGGAGTCCAGGTTGGTTTCTAGAGGATTTAGACGATTCGGAGATGGGTGTGGTGTTCACATAATCAGTCTCAAGTTGTGGCTCAAGTACTGTACACCAGCAAATCTGTAGCAACTCTCATACTGTTGGGTCCATAGCTTCGATTGCGACAAAGGTATGGTCCACAAGGAATCCGAGGAATAACGTAGATTCATGAGCGATAAATCTATACACGACCTAAGCATGACTCCGGACCAGATGCATAGGTTGGCCAGTCGAGCAACCGAAATTCTCGTCGATCGCATAACGAACCTTCGTGAGCAACGGCCCTGGGAGGGGGAGTTTCGTGATGTCCTTGAAGACCAGATTGGCGGGCCCGCACCTGAGGGTGGTCGCCCTCTAGACGATCTAGTAGAGCAAATCGTTAGGGATGTTCTGCATAACAACGCGCGCCAGGATCATCCGCGGTTTTTCGGGTTCGTACCGGCGGTCCCTACCTGGCCCAGCATCATTGCTGACTATCTGGTGTCTGGGTTCAATGTACATGTTGGTACATGGCTAGGTGGTAGTGGTGGGAGTCAAGTAGAACTGACGGTGACAAGCTGGTTATGTGACTGGTTAGGTTACGACAGTCAAGCAGGTGGCTTAATGACTTCAGGAGCATCAGCGGCAAGTGTAGAAGCTCTTGTAGCGGCTCGAGAATATGCTGGGCATCCCGACGCGCCTGTGGTCTATATGAGTGATCAAAGTCATAGCGCACTTCCAAAAGCGGCCTATATTGCAGGTGTGCGACGCGAACACATTCGCTTGATCGATACTGATCGGCAGTATCGGATTGATGTGCAGAAATTGTCCGACGAAATTCAACAAGATCGGAAAGCTGGATTAAACCCGCTCGCTGTCTGCGCTAATGCAGGTACATCAAGCACTGGTTCCATTGATCCATTACTAGAGTTGGCAGATTTTTGTACTTCCGAGGGTATTTGGTTGCACATTGACGCAGCTTACGGTGGATTTACCGTACTTACCCCTGAGGGGAAAGAACTACTGAAGGGAATCGAACGCGCAGACTCAGTGAGTATGGATGGTCATAAATGGTTTTTCCAACCGTACGAAACAGGAATACTGTTAGTAAGAAACCTAGATCATCTTGAAGCAGCATTTGCAACGGGTCACGACGTTATTCAAGATACGGTTTGGGGAGCAAATCATCCTAACTTCGCAGACAGAGGTCTGCAATTGAGCCGATTTGCTAGGGCACTCAAGATCTGGATGTCAGTAGAGATGTTTGGCTTGAGCAAGTTTCGCGCAGCAATACAACATGGTTTAGACCTCACCAAACAAGCACATGCGTTCATAGAGCAACATCCCCAATTAGAGGTAATGGCACCAACGACACTGAGTATTGTGTGTTTTCGTATTCGACCCAACGACAGAACATATAGCGAAGAGGAGCTAGAAGAGCTCAATCGCGTGGTTCTAGCACAGGTTTTTTGGGATGATGAAACATTCATCTCCTCGACATCGCTAAAGGGAGTTTTCACACTTCGATTATGTATTCTGAACTTTGCAACAACATGGCAGGATGTGCGAGACACGCTTGAACTTGCTTGTCGTTTTGGTTTAGATGCAGCAAAGAAAGGTGGCTAAGAGACTGTTCGCGATTGGGGAAATTTGACTCACTTTTTTTCGATCGGAATATTTGGCGTGTCTTGGTTAGATATTTTGGTGTGAGTTAAACTCAATTGAGCTGAACTGCCATCCTCCGATCTCAAACTACGAAGGTTCCTCAGAACTGAATTGGCCTATCACTGAATTGGTGCCGAATCGTTTTCGAGCCAAGACGCAGGTGTCAATTACGAGTCCGACCGAATCGAATTCGTCTAATGTATTGGGTTACAAACCATTCATAGATTCCGAAGTCAGTTCAAAAGCTCAAAGCAACAAATTGTTTAGTGTCCGCGCTCCAAGCTAGTTGTATTCCTCTGTTCCCTTTGTGGAATTTTCATGTACCTCAAAATCTGCTGAAAATCTTCTGATTCATGGCACAATACCCGCCTTGGAACAGTTCAATAAAGCAGCGTTGCTGGTTCCAACGAACGAATTTCTTAATAACTTAGTGGTAAATTGATGCGAGAAAACACTGTACTTTCTACTTGGCGTAAAGGTGGTCAGACTGTCGGAGGCTGGCTGAGTATTGGTAATGCTTATACTGCCGAATCCATGTCCAGCCTAGGTTTTGACTGGTTGTGTGTAGACATGCAACATGGGATTCTGAGTTACGATGACCTGACCCATATGCTACCCGCAATGTCAAACTACGACACGGTACCACTCGTTCGCGTACCCTGGAACGAGCCCTATGAAATCATGAAAGCGCTCGATGTAGGTGCTCTGGGAGTGATCGTGCCTATGGTGAACAACCGGGAAGAAGCAGCTAAGGCTGTAGATTCTTGTCGATACCCTCCAGTTGGACATCGCTCGTTCGGCCCAATTCGAGCTGCAATGTACGGTGGGAGAGGGTATGCTAACGAAGCGAACGACCAAATTGCATGCATCGTCATGATAGAGACCGAAGAAGGACTGGCAAACCTAGACGAAATCGCATCGACACCTGGGTTGGATGCGATTTATATCGGTCCTTCTGATCTTGCGTACGCATTAGGTCTTAGTCCTACAAGCGGAGTTCAGGAAGATAAACACAAGGAAACCGTCCTGGAGATTCTGGCAGCTTGTCGCAGACACAATATCGCAGCAGGGATTCATACTGGTAGTCTTGCACAAACCAAGATTCACCTTGAACAAGGATTCAATTTGGTAAATCTTGGTGCGGATAGTGCATTTATGGCGAGGCTTGCTTCTACAGAACTCGCGGAAGCAAAGCAGGCAGCAGCTGTCGAACGTGAAGGTACTGGTTACTGATCAACCTAAACCAGAATGTCTTTACAAATGAGTTATATACGAAAGTGGCGAAAAGTAAAACAACCGCTTTCTGAAGACAAAGCGTGAAATAGCTTCGCTCGAGAGATCACTTCGTTGCCTGCACAAAAAATGACAGAGCTTCATAGCTAGTTCCTGTCGATTAAAGCCGTTTTTCTGGATGTCACGCGGGCCGAGAATGTCCTCAAACCTTGAACGAGCGGGCCGGGCGACGCAATTTGCCAGTATTCGGGAGTGACGCGCGGTTTTCGGAAGTGTTTAAGGATAGATCAAGAGGATGACAGGCAAGCAAGGCATAACTCGCCTGCCGGAAAGCGCGTCCGGTAGGTTGGCGACGGCTAGGTGGGGCGCAGGTCGGCTTCGGCAGTAGTCGGATGAGGCGCATCAGGTTGTGCGCGAACACAGCCGATTGCAGGTAGGCCTTAAACCGCGACAAGCCTCGCCAGAGACAACGGTCCAGCTCAAAGCACAGCTTCAGATACGAGATTCCAGCCTCGACGCCAGCGCGGAAGCGCTTGAGCCGCGTGTAAATCCACGAAGACGGGGTCATGTCAGCGACCTTCAAGCCGCATTTCTTGTTGAACACGACGTGTTCCACACCCATCTCCTTCGTAGCCGTCAGGTTCGCTTTCGACGCATAGCCGCCGTCGAACGCCACTCGCGACGGCGGCGCACCGTAGTGCTCGACATGCCGGCGAAGCATCGGCAGGCAACGTGCGCTGTCCGCCGGATTGCCATCCTCCACCACCGCGTCCATCACCAGCCCGCCACATCCGATGGCGAAGTTGACCTTGTGTCCGTAGTATGTCTTGCGTCCGCCTTTAACGATGATGTCGGTGTGCGGCTCGAACAGGCTAACCACCTTCTCCGCCGCCGGCACCTTCTCACCCTTGAACACCCGACGCTTTGTTTGATCTACAACGCGCGCCAGCAGGTCAATGTATATGGCTATGTCCTCTGCCCACGCCTGCGCCCACGGCGTCGGCGCCCGCTTCTCCGCACCCCGCACCGTTTGTATCTCTAACGATCGACGATTCGCCGCCCGACGGTGGTCGCGAAACGGCACCGCCTCCGTCCTCAGTTGCTTGCGTGCAGAGACCAGCAACCGCGTCAGAACCCGCACGCCGTCCCTCAGTAGCCGGCTATCGGATGGCTCCAGTATATGTGTCTCCACCGCGGTGCTGGCGTTGCGGACCTGGTCTCCAGTCTCGACCTTCGCATCGCACGTCGACCTTAGTAGAAACTAGCTGATCCGCTCCCAGGTCTCGGGCCGGATCGAATCGATGGTCACCTGTAGCGCCGACTTTCCCGGTTGCCGCGTCCCGTCAATGCGAGCGAAGCGCTGTGCCGACCGCGAGTCCCGTAGCGCAAACTCTAAACCCCGGTAGCTCTCCTGGCGCAGATGCTTGAGTACCGCACAACGTAGCACATTCTCGCAGCTCAAGCCACGGCGGCTTCGGCCGGAGGGCAACGACACACCGAGGTCGTTGACCATCTCGTCCAGCAGTTCTGGGTGGTCGTCTAGCCATGCCGACACCCGCTCAAGGTCGTCGGCCACCAGGTGATCTACAGACTGCGGATCAAATAAACCTGGCTGTGCGTTGCGTTGTTCGCGCATTCGCGCCTCGGTCGTTTTCGCTCTTCAATGTGTTCAGTGTTTTACGAAAACAGAGGATATCAGAAACGCCCGTTCAAAACCAATTTTCGAGCGCTTTTCCGAAATAAAATCAATGCCGTAGAATTTACGGACAGGAACTAGCTAACTTAAGGATGCAATACATGAGAACATATCAACGATTCTCACCATCAATCAAGCGATCGAGTTATGGGATTTGTTTTTGGTTACGAAGTGTTAGTGATCACCATGCTTGATCGGGTCCTGCAATCAAGGTCGTGTCGTCAAGTTTCGCAATGCCAGTGCCAGAATGCGTCAATGTCGCGAGCTACGAGTGATCTATCAAGATGTCACGGACGTTCCCTGATCAATCCACACTGCGGCGAAAAAGTCGTCAGTTGCTATGCTCCTTTCGGTATCTCCGCCGATACATGAATGATGCAGACATCCGCGGAACTAACTTTAGGAAAACTGGGTTACCATAAAAAGTAGGAGTTTTAAATTGGAAAAAAATGATATTTTATATGAGGATCATAAACTTTGCAAAGTATTCCACTGGTTAGGTATAATCCCCCCCCCTTCGAGATTTAATCCATAGAGTACCGCGCGCATGTGCCGCGCCGAGGGTGTCTCAGCGCCCGCTTCTCTCTCTTTTTCGCGCTTTCGCTTTGCTACTTGGCGCGCTGTCGCTGTTCCACGCCGCGCCGGCCGCGGCGCAGAGCGCGCCGTCGAACCTTCAGCTGACGGCGACATCCAACTCGATCACGGCGAGCTGGGACGCAGTCGCGACGGCGACCTGCTACCAGGTTCGACGTACGACAGCAGACTCGACCAGCTACTCTGGCAACAGATGGGTCAGCCCATGTAGCGCTACGAGCCACACCTTCTCGTCCTTGAGTGCGGGGGTGTATCAGGTGCAAGTGAGGACCGTATACCTATCAGGAGTGAACCGATTTACCGCTTGGAGCCAGGCCCAATCGATTACGGTGGCGGCCCAGCAGACGGCCCCCGCCGCCCCGACGGGCCTGAGCGTGAGGGAGAACGACACGCAGCTAGACCTGAGTTGGACGGTACCGACGGGGACGGTGACAGGCTACGACGTGCACTACACTTCGGCGCTCGCCACCGGCAGCAGCCCG
>MPMU01000116.1 GCA_002238665.1 Gammaproteobacteria bacterium bin55 | reverse complement strand
CCAAGAACGACATAGTGCAGTTAAAGTCTGAAATCAAATCAGACGTCGCTGAAATCAAATCAGATGTTGATAACTTGCGTGACAGTCTTGGTTCTTTTCGATCTGAAACGAAACTTGAATTTCAGAATGTGCGTGAAGAATCCAAGCAGGAATTTAAGAATGTGCATGACGAATTAAAACGGGACCGTGAAGAAACCAAGCGGGAATTTAAGAATGTGCATGACGAATTAAAACGGGACCGTGAAGAAACCAAGCGGGAATTTAAGAATGTGCATGACGAATTTAAACGGGTTCGTGAAGAAAACAAGCGTGATTCTGATGGTATTCGCAGAGACTTCACACTGGCAATGAGTTTACTTCAAAGAGACATCGGGCTGGCAGTTAATTTCCTTCGGAATGAATTTGTACAAGGAACAGAAAATCTTGAAGAAAAGCTAACCCAAATTCGGAATGAATTTGTACAAGGAACAGAAAATCTTGAGGAAAAGCTAACCCGAAAAATGGAGCTGAATATGGCGAAAACAGAAGCCACGAACGCTAAGAATTTCGTCAAGTTAATTGCGTGGGTCGTAGGATCTGTCGCACTTGTTTCTGCGTTGTCGCAACTGATTCCATTTCTGTTATCCCCCTAACCCAGAGCTAGGTCAACCACGGATTGAGGCACTTGAATGCCGTTCATCCTTGTATGAGTGAGATGAGCCCGGTCATCTCAAGTTCATCATCAGTCCCCTCTTCAACGACCTCTCTACAGCTTTAATCAATGTTTCGTTCTGGATCTGACCGCGACGCCGCAGGATGTCCAGTTAAGAGGAGGTAAGAACCGGCGGACTGCACGTTATGCATATGTGCTGTTTGAAGTGACATACCGATAATTGGATCCAGAAGGCATGATCAATATGCCACTTAACGTCGATCCTCAACTCGTTATCTGGAGAACAACCGTGAATGGATGGACTATCCGCGATGCCGTCGTGAAGGACTGCCATGTGCCTCGTCGCGGGTGGAGAGCGTATGTAAGAACGTTGTCGGTGCTCGAATGAAGCGAGGCGACATGCGCTGGACGGTACAAGGGGTGAACGCGATCTTGGCGTTGAGATGTAGCATCAAGAGCGGACAATTGGACGGCTATTTCGATCGCATTAGGAAGGCGGTCGCACGCGAACTGCGGGCATTCGCTACACATCCAGTTGATAGCGCCATCCCTGCGTAGCGAATATTCAACAAGATTTGTCGTACACCCAATCAGACATGCCTGACGTTCAGACGGGAAGCCATTATTGAGACCGTCACGAGTCGAATGTACCTACCCGATATCATCGCGCGGACAGCTCCCTAGGTTACGAATGCCTGATTCAATCTAAGGGAACCGAGCGGTGTGCGTTTTCTCTAAGAAAGGTATTCGATCTTTCACCGGCGGACGGTAGACCTATTTCAATACCTGACTCATCCCTTTTTGATAAACCAGCGTGTCCAATCAGACGAACAAGCGATACTAGCGAGGATTAGATACAACCGTTGGTCCCCGATTGAAAAGACAAACTAGCAGTCTTTTAGCATCATTCCCTTAGTATTACTTTGACTATTACTCACGGCGGGATTACCCTCTAGGGAAGATTCATGATCCGATCTCTTGCTTTATTCGCAATTTTTCTGTGTGTGTCTGCACTCGCAAGTCCTGAGTCCACCTACCAAACTCGGTGCGGTAATTGCCACGACAATCCGGCTATCGAGTCGCCTACTCGGGAGAATATTGAGCAGATGGGTCGTTCCCGACTGAAGTTTTCTTTGACAGAAGGCAAGATGGCTATCTATACCGCGGGCATGTCAGATGAGGAAATTAATGGTCTGCTAGATCTATTGGCAGCCAATCAAGAACAGACGATTGATGAGGACGGGTATTGCAAAGACAGACCCATTTCTACGGAACCAATAATCTCACATTGGGGATTGGATAACAACAACACCAGATACCAAAGCAGAAGCAATGTAGATTCCAGTAACGTCGGTTCACTCAAACTCAAATGGGTCTTTGGTATACCTGAAACGGCAGAAGTTAGATCCTACCCGGCAGTGTCCACCGACACGATTTTTCTTCCAACCACTGCCAATCAAATGTTTGCCATTGATCGCGATTTAGGTTGTATTAAGTGGGTCTACAAGTCAGACGCACCGCTACGAACATCTGCCTTTCTCTCAACCATCAATGACATGGCGGTAGTCGCTGTCGCAGATAGCAGTTCTTCAGTTCATTTACTAGATGCCACGAACGGAACGAAAATCTGGGAGACATCGGTTTCCATTCACCCCTTTTCAATGACCACTGGTTCGCCCGTGATTCATGCTTCGGATCTCTACGTACCAATTTCGTCGTTTGAGATTGTGGTCGCAGCCAATCCTGAGCACCAATGTTGCACGTCACATGGTGCAGTTGCCAGATTAGATGGAATGACGGGTGATAGTAAGTGGCTCACGAGAACTGTCGGGCCACCTGAGAAAACCAAACCGAATAAGGTTGGGACGCAGATGTGGGGACCTTCTGGCGCACCAGTGTGGACCAGTCCTGCCATAGATCCCAAACGAAACCAACTTTACGTGGGAACAGGCGAAAACACCTCATCACCAGCCTCGGACATGTCTGACGCTATTCTGGCGCTGGATCTAGACGACGGCACTATCAACTGGTTATTTCAAGCGACACCTAAAGACGCATTCAATATGGCCTGTGGTCGTTGGGGTGATGGCAACGCAAATTGCCCAGAGGAAAAAGGTCCTGATTTTGACTTTGGCGGATCTCCTGTAATCGTTACTGACTCGAAAGGGCAGGATCTTGTCCTAGCTGGACAGAAATCCGGAGATGTATGGGCACTGAATGCCGATAATGGCGAAATCGTCTGGCACCGACGACTCTCACCGGGAAGTGCGCTCGGTGGAGTTCACTGGGGTACTGCAGTGGTAGGAAATGTACTGGTAGTCCCGATTGCCGATCCTCCTGTGCAGAATGCAAACCCTGGAGTGTATGGACTTGATATCGATACCGGCGAATTGCTTTGGGAACAGAAAGGCAATTATCACTGTGAAGAAGCTGGGTTTTTTAGCAAGGCTGATTGCGAGCGTCCACACCGATTTTCCGCCGCGACATCAGGTGTAGGCGATATTGCATTTGCCGGATCCCTCAAAGGTTCGGTCTATGCAATTCGCGTGACGGATGGTGAAATTCTTTGGGAATTTGAAACCAATCAGAAATTCGATTCGGTAAACAAGATCAAGACTAAAGGTGGTTCAATCGACAATCCTGGTGTGGCGATCGCAGGATCTCAAGTGATGGTACTTTCAGGCTATGCGCTATTCGGTCAGGATGGTGGTAACGCACTTTTAATGTTTGAACTTGATGATAGCTAGCTCATTGATCAACAGGCGTTTTCTCTAGTACTGCTTCTATTGTTTTACAGCGACGCGAGTTAAGTAATGAGCATTGAGCTCTGGTGGCGGACCTACCAAGCAGAGACAGTTGAATAACCCCAGAAACCCTCTCAACGCGTGGATCAGCACAGAATCCTCCACTCCAAAACACAATGAAATTTGTTTTTTAAAGCAGGACTGGAGATAATTCCATACCTTCGCTGAACACAGTGAATGAGTAAATTCAGGTACTCTTACTCACCTTGTCTTAGGTACTCACTGGTATAAATCAAGGCGAACTTCCGTAACAAGCAACATTTCTTGATCATTTCATAGCAAGTGTGAAATAGGTAAATTCATGGTTTCTGTCGAATACCAACAGGCGATTGATCAGATAACGTCTCAAGGTCAACCATACGAAACAGTAAACGTCGTAGTGGACGGCGTTGAGTTCCTCGGATTCAAAAACGCACCTAAAAATCTTCGTGCACTCTATGAGAATGCACTGAGCTTTGAGTCGGATTTCTACGTCTATGAAAACGAGCGCTACACCTTCCAACAGGCTTGGTCGACTGCGGCCAAGGTTGCTAACCGTCTACAGAGACTAGGCATTCAACCAGGAGATCGTGTTGGAATCTCCTGTAGAAATTATCCCGAATGGATCTTCGCCTTCATGGGAATTACCGCCGCAGGTTGTGTAGCCGTGGCCATGAACGCTTGGTGGTCAGAAGAAGAGATGGTCTACGGAATCGAACATAGTGGGTTGAAGTTACTTTTCGCAGACAGTGAACGCGTCGAACGGATCCACCAACAGGTCGAATCGCTGGGTATTCAACTAGTCACGATCAGATCTGAACAAGCTCCTCATGAGTCATGGGAAGACTTCGTCGCCGAGCAAAGTGATCTGATGCCTGAAGTGGATATTGATCCAGACGCAAATGCGACACTTATGTATACGTCAGGTTCTACAGCACATCCGAAAGGTGTTCTCTCGAAACATCGATCAATCTGCAATGCTCTCATGGGTTGGGAAGCCGGTGGCATGATTGGCATGCAGGCCATGCGCAACGCAGGTAGTGAGCTTCCGGCACCGACAGAGCCACCTAAGTTCAAGCCATCAATGATCCTTTCTGTGCCGCTGTTTCATGTGACTGGATTGACAGTTCAATTCCTTTCCACATTCAGATTTGGCAGGAAATTGGTTGGCATGTACAAATGGGACGTTGAGGAAGCGCTAAAGATCATAGAACGAGAAAGGATCACGTCGTTTAATGGCGTACCCACGATGTCCTATGAACTGGTGAAGTCCGAAAAGTTGAACGACTACGATCTTAGTAGCCTACAAAGTGCGGGTGGTGGAGGTGCAGCAATGGCACCTGAACACGCGCGAGAAATCAACAAGAAAATCAGCCAGGGTGCTTCAGGCACCGGTTGGGGGATGACTGAAACCCAAGGGTTAGGTACCTCAATTGGTGGGGAGGCATATATGCGACGACCGAAGAGTTGCGGCCGTGCCATACCACCGCTTGTAAGAGTGAAAGCAATTGACGATGCAGGCAATGAATTAGCAGCTAATGAGACTGGCGAATTGTGCATCTGGGGTATTCAAAACTTCAGCGGTTACTGGCGGAATGAACGAGCAACAGAAGAAACTCTGGTCAATGGCTGGGTACACACTGGAGATATTGGCCATGTGGACTCAGAAGGTTATGTCTTCATTACCGATCGAAAAAAAGATATCGTGATTCGCGGGGGTGAAAACATCGGATGTCAGGAAGTGGAAGCTGCTCTCTACGAGCATCCGGATATCAATGAAGCGTGCGTATTTGGGATTCCTGACGAAAGACTTGGGGAAATTCTTGGGTGCGTTGTTTCCGTCAATCCAGACTCAATGCCCACGATTGATGCGATCAAAGCATTCGCTCGACAACATCTCTCCTATCACAAAGTGCCAGAGCAGATTTGGGTACAAACTGAGCGTCTACCTAGAACAGCGTCAGAAAAGATTTTCAAACGGCAGATTCGTACCGACATCCTCCAAGAATTAGGATTCGAGGTCTAGCGAGCTACGAAAATTAGCTAGTCCGACAGCATCCGTTTGCATCTAAGAGGGCAAAGTTCTTACCTTTATAATCCACACCCGACACATCCATAGTCTGACCTTTGGTGTTCTAGGTTTGCTTGATTAGGCAAACTTCAAGCTTTTTCCGATCATTGGTCCAGACTCACGTACCTAAATTCTGAATTAGAAATCACGTATTACAGGAACTACACAGTTATGACAAAAAAGAAAGTCGCTATGCAACTACCACGTCGTGCCGCCGTTGCAAATCTTGAAGAAAGATATGCATTGGAGCTTGAGGCATTGGCCCCTGTCGCGGACATCGTGGAAGTAGAAAGTCCAACTCCCGAAGCCTTTGCAAAAGGCGCAAAGGATTGCGACGCGATCATCACCTCTTGGGGTATCCACATCAATAAGACAATCATCGACAAACTCGATAAGTGTGTCGTGATTGGCTTGGGAAGTGTTGGCGTAGATATGGTTGATGTGGAAGCAGCCACGGAAGCTGGGATTGTTGTGACCAACACGCCTGATGTATTTATTGAGGAAGTTGCCGATCATGCGATGATGCTTTTATTAGGTGCTATTCGCAGAACCAAAGAGCAGAACATTTTCGCGGCTGAGAATGAATGGGGTAAAGGACGTCCGCAACTTAACCATGTACCGCGACTAATGGGGCGAACTCTTGGCCTCGTATCCTTCGGGAATGTGGC
>MPMU01000115.1 GCA_002238665.1 Gammaproteobacteria bacterium bin55 | reverse complement strand
TCGCATGTAATTCGTTTCTATTTCTAATGGTTATGCGATAACATTCCTTACCAAGTTCGACAACCTTCTTCCTGCGACTAGTAGAACCCTTCTTAGCTCTCGCCACCTTCCGTTGGAGTTGTTTCTTCCGAGTGTGGTCTACTACACGTTTAGGAATCATGGTACCATCAGAAAGGATTGCCCTCTCTTTGACTCCTACATCAATGCCTATGGCGTTATCAAGTCCCTTGATTTCAGGTTCTACTTCACAGATCAAATTGATGTAGACCCCATTAGGGTACTTGACGACCCTGATTAACTTGATTTGATCCTTAGTACATCTTCCGTCTAACTTCCACCTAAAGAGACCTATGCCTTTGACCTTGAGGGAACCGTACTTATCTTTGAATTTAGGTTTGATACCAGTAGCTTCAAAAGACCGAAGACGACCATAACTCTTAAATCTAGGGAAACCACCACGACTAAAGAAATGCCTGTAAGCCTTGTCCAGTCTTAGTAGAGATGAACGCTGGCAATGAACTTGGAAGTTAGAGAATTCTGGATCGTCCCTTCGTATCTCAGTAAGAGACTTGTATTGATCGTAAGCCGAGATACCTATACCTGTCTTCCGATAGCAGTCGATCCTTTCCTGCAACCCTGCATTGTAGAGTTGTCTCTGTTGCTCTAGAAACTTATCTAGGTTAGCATGAGTCGGCGTAGACAGGAGGGCCTTGTAAGAGTAGGTTCTCATGGTTCAAGTTCAGTCTTCATTACGTACTGAAGTGCTTTGGCACTTAAGTATATAACTCCCTTATCTATCCGTTCCCATCAGTCCTTAGTGGCAATCGCAACTTCAACTATCCCTGCTGCCCTAGCAGCGTCTAAAACTACCTTGACAGTTTCGTAGTCCGCTTGTTCGTCGGCTTGAACCACCAACCCACCTTTCGGATTTTCAGCCTTGATTCGTTCAATATTGGCGCGTACCGCAGTTGGTTCAATCTTGGACTTGTCGATCCAAATCTCGCCAGCCGGACTTATCGCCACCAATACACTGACCAAGGGTTTAGGGTCGTCCGTGAGCGCATCAGGACGTATCACATCAATACCTGCCTGCTTAATAAATGTCGCAGTGACTATGAAGAAGATCAACATAATGAACACCACATCCAACATCGGCGTCAAGTTAATGTCCGAGTCTTCATCCCGACTGCGTGATTTGGGTAGTGCCATTTCAGTGATCCATCGTCAAGTGTTCGTCTAAGAGTTCGCTCTCTCGATCAATCCTTCGACGAATCAGGAGAGAACCGAGAATGCCTGAAAGAGACGCGATCATGCCAGACATAGTAGGAATGGTCGCTGCCGACACTCCAGCCGCCATAGACCGGGCGTTTCCACCTTGAGTAGCCATGGCATCAAACACTTGGATCATCCCTGTAACCGTTCCAAGTAGCCCAAGTAATGGGCACAACGTAATACAGGTAAGGATAATTGGCATGCTACCTCGTATTCTCGTCGACGCCTCAGAAACTAATGCTTCCCTGATGACACGAGCGGTCCATGATCTTCTCTCGTCCCGCGCTTCCCACGTCTCTGTCGCTACGCGGATGACGTTTCGATGCTCAGCGATGAAATAGTAGATCCGTTCAATGATCAGAGACCACATGAGTAAGGTGGTGATGGCAATAAGATAAAGAACATCGCCACCTAGCTCAAAAAATCGAATAATCGAATGGTAAAGTTCCATCGATACCTAGTCCAGTTTGTTTCCGGATTCTTCCGCATGTTGTGCGATGATCCCTTCTGACTGTTCGTCAAGAACATGAATCACGCCAAGACTTTGCTGGTGCACAAGTGCATGCAATAACACAGTCGGAATTGCTACACAGAGACCTAGAACTGTGGTCATCAACGCTGTCGAAATACCACTCGCCATGATTTTTGGATCTCCCGTGCCATAAAGAGTAATGGCTTGGAAGGTCTGGATCATTCCGATTACAGTACCCAATAGACCCATCAGCGGCGCAACGACGGAAATCACTTGAACAATCGTGATATTCCGCGTTATTCGCGGTAATTCCAGTAGAACGGCTTCTCCCATTTTCAACTGCAACGTCTCGGTATCAATCTCTCTATTTGCGTGATATACACCAATGATCCTACCGAGGGGGTTACCTTCAGAGGATTCTGCAGGATTGTTTTTCTGCTTCTTTACCTTGGCAGTCATGATTGACAGAGTGATCATTCGCTCAATGGCAAGAATTACCCCGATAAAACCAACCAGGATAATGATCGAACCTACCATCCCTCCTTGGCCGTCGCAAAACGGTAGATAACATGAACCAGTGGCGATGCCACCAAACGGTGAACCAACCATTTGACCGAGTGTCGCTTTCTGAATTTCAAGGCTTAATACACCACCCCTCGTTGGATCGATGGCGAAGGGCACCACTTCTCCTGGATCTGCTGAGTACAAATCTCTAGCAGAACCCGCAAACTCAGCAGAAGGTTGACGAGCTAGCTCACGTACTTCCCCGACGTTAATATCGTAATTGAGGTAACCGTCTGAGCTAATCAGATTGAAGTCCCCGACACGAATAACCTCCGTATCCTGGCGAATCCCGCCAGTGTACTCAACCTCTGACTCGAATCTGGTCAACTTGCCGGTCTCATTCATCTGGCGCTGCAACATGATCCATAGATCCTCCATCTCTTCGATGGTAGCCAATTGAACAGCGGTACCCATTTTCGCAGCTAGGTCACCTAGGAACTGCCCACGATCAGGGTATTCCACACTCACGATCGAGCCTTCAAAAACGCCTCGGGTATCACCAGCAACGGTCGACAGTACGCCGAACAATTCACGGAGAGATCCCAAACGGGCATCAAGTATTTCTTGTTGATCACCCATGGTAGTTTCATTGTTTTCATATCGCGTGTTTAGCCGCTCGCTTCGCTCTCGTTCTCTTCGTTCTTCGGCAATGGCTTCGTTCAGTAGCGTCTGTTGCTGATCTCGTGACGACTGGAATTGGCGTTCCCGAGCTCTATGTGCCTCGTTCTCAACGATGCGGCGTTCCTCAATAATTTGAAGTAAATCTTCTAGCGAGGTCGACTCTGTGATGTCTAGACCAACCTCTAGGTTTACGTTACTTTCTGCACCTTCTTCAGCATCCTGTGCGTTTGCTGAAAAACCAAATGTCAAACCACCAACAAGTAGACAAAGCAGTGGAAAACTAAATTTGGATAACTTCTTCATTATGTCTTCCCCTTAACCTTGTGGCGCTACGACTGGTACTTTGAACAACCCTGTGGTCAACTGCTTTCGAGCCATCTTCAGACCGTTACGGATTGGTGTCTCATATTGAGCAGGTAGTTCTTCCCAATTACCAGACGAAGGATTCCACCAGCCTGTGCTAGAGCCATCAGAAGTCTGATAAACAAGTGCGATGCGACCAACTCGCAATACGTCAACGGTTCGTGTTTGATTGTTAATATCAATCTCCTGCGTATAGGCATCCATTGTTCGACCATACTCATTCTCAATTTGGTATGCCCTCATGACTTGGCTGAACTTTTCCGAAACCGTAACATTCGGGAGGTCCATCATGGTTCGTAAGGATGCTATCCTGTCGATGCGTTCATCTATTAAAAATGGCTTGTCTTGCGACACGAACTGATCAAGACCTTCAATCATCCGTAACATCAATGGCACAACCTTAGTCTGTAGGCCAGTGACCTCGTCGATCGATTGTTTGATTTGAGCGATGACTTCCTCTTGCTTTTCAATCTGTCGTTCTAGCTGTCGGTTATAAACCTGTAAACCTTCTATCTCCTTCAGTTTTTGTTTATAGTCGGCAAAGAGGGACTGAGTTTGGTCTACAAGATCCTCGACTTTGGTGTGAGCCTGTCGCGCATCCTCATTAAGAACCTCAGTTGCTTCCCAAATATCGTCAAGGGTGGCTTCCCCCATTGCGGGATAGGCCATCAACGACATGATCGCCAAGATCGCAGTCGACATCCCTCCTCGCACAATGTAATTTCGATTGACTTTCATACAACTCCCTTCATACAACCAGTCGACAATTCCTCACGTTTCATCTATTGCTTCTACTACCGCAACCTGACGAGATGTGAAGAGTAAATTCCTTCGCTGTTACAGCGAATAAATGTAATGAATGAAAATGACAGAACTTGACCCTACCATCTAAGTAATAAAGGTTAACTTATATTCGCAGCACTTTGACGCTCTGCGAAGTGAATCATCCTACCCGTTATCCGAGGTGGTTCTGAAAAAACTCAAGAGAACGGGATTTTGCAAGCGTTGCCGATGTACTATCGAACGACTCTCGATGATCACAATTAAACCCATGATCCGCAGGATACACATGTACCTGTGCGTCCGGCTGTGCGGTCTTTATTTTGTCAATATCAGATAACGGAATGAACGAATCCAGTTCACCGAAGTGCATAAGTATCGGGCATTTTGGCGTGCGATCAAGCTCATTGGCAATTCCACCCCCATAGTAAACGACACCGCAGTCCACTCCTTCTAGATCGCAGACACTTAGCCAAGTCAACAAACCGCCAAAACAATAGCCTACAACACCAACCGGACCGTATTTACTGCACTCCTCTACGGTCGCCTGCAAATCTTGCATGATCTGTTTACGCGGTACATCGGTAAAGGCCAACTTGAATCCTGCAGCCATATCTTCAGGTCCGTAGCCAAGCTCCACACCTCGTTTTGCACGATCAAATATCTGAGGAGCGATCGCCGCGTACCCTTCGGCTGCAAATCCATCAGCCACCTCTCGCATATGGTTATTCACTCCGAATATTTCTTGGATGACAACCAAACTAGCTTTCAGCTCGCCTTTAGGTAAAGATTCATACACTCCGAACGTGAATCCGTCCTGTGAATGAAGTTGGCGGTTACTACCCATTTCCTGATTCCTTTAATGTATTTTGTAAGAGCTGAATTTAACGTTAGCTACATCTACCGCCTTTCTATTCCTAGAGTGCGATGACGGATTCCCGAATTGAATTTAACCATAAGCTTGAACTTTCCGACACAAATCTTTTGATCCCTAGAAAAGTGAGCTTACCTCCAATGATTACCAACAATTTCAAATCACTTCTCTAACTTCACAAGAATGTCACAAAAAATGCCTAAAAATGTTTGTCTACACCCATCCAAACGATGACAAAATCCATGCAAGCCAACACCATTTTGGTTGTAGAAGATGAGCAAGAAATTCGTGACCTCCTGCAATTTTCGCTCAGTCGTGCAGGATTCAATGTAGATCCGGTCGCTGATGCTGAACAAGCTCTCGAAAAACTGTCTAGACGATTACCTAGTCTTGTCTTGATAGACTGGATGCTTCCTGGCATAGACGGATTGGAGCTCGCACGACGAATTCGCTACGATGAAGTAACCAAGCAGATTCCACTTATCATGCTTACTGCTCGCGGAGCAGAAAACGACAAGCTGAAGAGTTTTGACTCTGGCATAGACGACTACGTCACAAAACCATTTTCACCGCGAGAACTCACGGCACGGATTAAAGCTGTTCTGAGACGCACCGGGATGGATTCGAATGGCAAACTCTCCATTGGCAAGATTGAAATTGACACGCTCGCGTTGCAAGTCACAATTGATGAAGAAATCGTTCACTTACGACCAACGGAATATCGTCTCCTTGAGCTGTTTTTGCGAAACCCCAAACGCGCTTATTCACGAGCACAACTCTTGGATTTAGTATGGGAAAGATCCTCGTATGTCGATGAACGTACCGTTGACGTTCATATCCTTCGCTTAAGGAAAGCACTGGAACCTTTCGGTATACAAAATCTGATCAAGACCGTCTGGGGTCTCGGTTACAAATTGAACCCAACGTTCCTGTCGAGTTAAGAAGTCGGTGAGATTTCCCCTTCAACGGCTTCACGTCGTTGTTCTGGTAGGGATCGTTGCTACTTTACTTATGACTGTTTTCTCTTTTATCGGATGGCTCACTGCAGCATGGATTTGCGCGGGATGTCTTGCAGTGTTATGGCTCAACGAGAAAAGAACACAATTACTGTTCAGTCGTTGGGCAACGCGCCCGTTTAGTGTGCCCGAACGCACTCTGCAGGACTGGCTCCCTGCTGTTTCGAGTCTTTCCCACACCATCGCAGACTCAAGATCATCTGAGAAACAGTACATCGACGCATTACGGGAGATTCGGAATACAGCTGACAA
>MPMU01000114.1 GCA_002238665.1 Gammaproteobacteria bacterium bin55 | reverse complement strand
TGCACGTTGCTCCCCGACTCACCAACCACGACGTAACCTAAGTAACAGTAACAGGTTACAGTCACAAACGAAAACCCTCCAATTTTGTAACCTTTTCAAGTCACCGTGTTTTTGTGTACAATCCAAACTCAACTTGGAGTTTAAACACATGAAAAAATACGAGATTACTTTCGAGCCATCAATCGGGCGCGAGAATTTGTTCGTACTAGCCGACTCGATTGACTTTCAGCAAGGTTTTATTTGGTTCTTTGATCATGGTCATGATGATGAAGTCGTATATATCGTCAACGCAGATTTCGTCTTGTCAATCGAAAAATACGAAGTGGAAAGCTGACTCAAGTAAAATCCTGCCATGAAACTGGTTGATAGGGCCGAAAACGGTCAGCTAGGCGAAGAGCAACTCGGAAAGCTGAACCATATCTCTGCGCGTCTTTGTCGCATGCGAGAGGAAGCGATAAACTACCGCAAACGTCTCAATATCGAGACAGAGTGGGCAGAAGATGAGCATTTTTTCGAGGGTGAAGACGGTTCGTTGCCAAACTCGGAAATGCGACAGAAAGACATTTTCGAGGGCAACCAGGAACCGAGGAATACCGCAACGATGAGACGTTCGACGGTTTCCATCAACGTCACCCGTCCTTACACCGAGACCGCCAGTGCTCGCACATCGGATCTGCTTGTGCGCAACAACGAGCGCAACTGGTCCATCGAACCAACTCCAATCACCTACATGGAAGAGATCGCGGCAGGCGATATCCCTCCTGAAGTAGAAGTACAGATACGCGATGACCTGGAACAAAATCAGGATGCGTATGTGGACGAGGAACACATGGCGGAAGCTATACAGTCCAAACGTCAGCAGGTGATCGACGAGACTGTAGCGATTCGTGAAGAAGCACGTGAGTCAGCACGCAAAGCACAGAAACGGATCGAGGACTGGCTCGTGGCTTCCAACTACCAGGCGGAGCTTCGGCAGGTGATCGACGATGCCGCGCGGCTTGGTACTGGCGTACTACGCGGCCCTGTACCCATGCAGATGCAGAAAGTCGCTGTAGAAGGTGGCAAAATGCGTATCGTGGATGATCTACGTCCTACCTCGTCAAGAGTCGATCCGTGGAATTGCTTCCCTGATCCGGATTCGAGGGAGAACCCCCAGAAAGGCAGTTTTCATTTTGAGCGTGAGGTCATAAACCAAACTGATCTGCGCGAACTGTTGAAAGATTCTCGCTACTATCGGCAACAGATAATCAAACTCCTATCGGAAGATCCGATGCAGGATGACGCTATGGATAAGCGTGATCATCTGGGTGTGCCGAATAATGAGCGAAAGGGTAGCTATGTGCGCTGGTATTTCTATTCTCGCATAGAGCTGGATGTATTGGAATCAATCGGCAAAGAAGTGACGTTTGATGACGAATCAGATGCGGAAAACTCGCTCATAGACATTCCTATGTACGGTGAGATGGTCAACGATAAGTTGATTTACCTGGCGCTGAATGTGCTTGACAGCGGAGCAATACCTTACGACTATTTCGTCTGGTCGCAACGTGCAGCGGTACCCTGGGGGCGTGGTATACCGCGCCTGATACGCAACGCACAACGCATTATCAACGGAGCAGTCCGGAACATGATGGACAATGCCGGAATCGCCGGCGGCCCCATGTTCATGATCGATACTAGATCGGTGCGACCGCAGAACAATAGCTGGCGGATCGAGCCGTACAAGGTCTGGGAATTTACCGACGATCCAGAGAACAATGACCCGCGCATGGGCGTGGTACCCATTGAAATACCTATGTTCCAGGGAGAGCTTGCGGCCATTGCTGATATGGCGATGACATTCAGCGAGTCCACTACCGGTATGCCGTTGCTTTTACAGGGACAGGTTTCTAGCGGCACACCAGAGACAGTTGGCGGTATGAAACTGCTACAGGAGAACGCCGCATCGCCCCTGCGAAGACTGGCAGGAACGTTTGACGAAAAAATCACCAAGCCTCATATACAGCGCTATTACGAGTACCTTCTGCAGTACGGACCAGACGATTCTGAAAAGCAGGAGATGGAAATCGTGGCTAAGGGTAGCGCCGCGCTCGTGGAAATGGACGAGCAAAGCATTTCGCTACGCGAGCTGATGCAGTATGCACAGCAACCTATGTACAAAATCGACCCTGCGAAAGTCATGGAAAAACTCGTGCGCTCCATGCGCATGCGCTTCGAAGAGCTAACTTACAGCGACGAGGAATGGCAGGGTATTGTGGAACAAATGTTGCAACCGCCACCAGATCCGCGTCTTGAGATCGCACAGCAACGTAGCCAGATAGACCAGCAGAAACTCGAGCAGATGAGTCTCGATAAATCCGAAGAGCGCGCATTGCGCTGGGATATCGAGAAACTCCGTCGTAGCGAAGGTGCAGATCGCAATGAGATTGATCGGGAACTGCGCACGATGGAAGCTCAAATTAAGCAAGCAGAGCTTGGCGGTAACCTTCAGATCAATCTCAACAACATAAAAGCCAAGCTGGTTGAACTGAAAGCCAAGGCACAGACGGAAGCCAATCTCAAGCAACTCGAGGTCAGTAGCAACGCCAATACCCGCGCAATCGAGCGTGAGAATAAATTGAGGGAGATGCGTTCATGATCATAGACGTAGACAGTCGCAAGGTGATCATTGACCTCTTGGAAGAGGTTATACAATTGGATTCAAAGAAACTTGAACGCAAGTCAATGGATTTTGAGGAAACACAGTTTTTGCGCGGACGCATAGATATGTGTCGCGTGCTTACAACACGATTGTCTGACCAGGAAAAGTGGTCACGCGTTGTCGAAGAGTACAAAGAGAGGTTAAGGAATGCCAGAAACTGAAACCGACACCAATATCGAGGAAAACGATGCCTTATCACCCGATGAAGAAAACCAAAAAGAGACCAGCACGGAAAACCAAGCCGAAGAAGGACTCGGTGCGGAAGTTCAAGAAGATGAAATAGACGACGCAGACGCAGAGGCTGCATTTCTCGCTGGATTCAACAAAGTCTTAATCGAAGGGGACGAGGAAGCACCGGAAAACAATGAGCCGAAAGTTGATCCAGCGCCGACCGACCCGGAACCTGATGCACAAACCGCGGCGGAAGAAACTGACGAACCGAAGACTGATCCTGCACCCGCAGAAGATCCTGCGCCGGCGGCGCCAGGTGTAGATGCGGCCGCTTTCGCTGATCTCCAACAACTAGTTCGGACAAATTCGGGCAAACTTGGTGAGCTCAATTCTGAGCTCATGTATACCAAGGCATTGCTGAAACAGTACGAAAGCGGTGAGCTATCTCCTCGGGGGGCGGCGCAGGCTCAACCTTCAGCAGATGTGCAGAACGCCAAAGAGGCGCTTGCAAAACAGCGTGAGGAAATCGACGCCTACCTCAAGTCCGATGAGTTCAAAGCCATGCAAGAGGACTATGGTGAATCTGGCAAGGGGTTTAAGGTGATTGGCGAGAATATGCTGGCGCTGACCGATAACATAAGCAAGACGCTGGGCAATACACAGACCGTCGATCCACAGATGGAACAATTGCTCCAGAAACAACAGCGGGAATTGAATAGGCTCAAGGCCGACATAGCATTCAAGGATTACCCTGATTGGTCGCAAACGGTCCAGTCTCCGCATTTTATGAACGTTTGGTTGCCAATGCAGGATCAAAATGTAATCAACGCCTACAACTCTGACGATGTAAACGGATGGTTTGGGATGTACCAGAAGTACCTGGATGACACCAAACCGGCTGAATCAGCGCCAGAGAAACCGAAGGTTGATGAAAGCCGTCTAAAGGCCGCCGCAACTAATAAACCTAAATCAGCGCCTAATAGAGCGCCTGAACAACTATCGGATGAGGAAATGTTCATCAAAGGATTCAACTCGGTGGATTAAATCTAATTTCCGATTGGGAGAAAAAAGTTCTATACTTTTAAATATCCGCACGTAAGCGGAAATTGCAATCCGAGACTGATCCGATTGCGCCATCGTTGCCCTCGCAAGACGACAACGAGTTTCAGCTTCATGATGCACAAGACAGTGAATAACTTCATGGAGATTCCTTATGGAATATACGACCCAGGCGGGTCGCATCAACCTTATCCTAGGTCAGATGCTCAAACACGCCATACACGTCGAAGTCCTTTGCCGAAGCGGGGACATGAAAACTATGCCACGAAACAAGGGAGATACAATCCTGTATCGTCGTTGGCTACCTTATGGCGCTTCCACCGCCAACCCTGAACACAACAACATAAACCGTCCGAAAGTTGATCCGGACGAACATCGCATAGCCGAAGGCGTGACACCGCGCGCGGACGACATTCAGTATCACGACGTCCAGACCACGGTGGAACAATACGGATGCGCCTATCAGTACACCGACAAGTCAGCTATGCTGTACGAGGATAATATCCCCATGCACATGGTTGAACAATGCGGTGAACGTATGGGCCTTCTCAAGGAGATGATTGCCTACGGCACGCTACGCGCATGCACTAACAGGTTCTACGCAAGTGGAGTCAGCGGACGCGAGACTGTCTATTCCAGGATCTCGTTGCGTGATCTTCGCTCGATAGCACGGAACCTGCGGGAAAATCGTTGCCAGATGGTCAATCGTATCATCTCTGCGTCAGCGAATTTCAATACCAGATCGATCGAACCAGGCTGGGTGGTCTATTGCCATACTGACCTGGAAAACGACCTGCGTGATATGCCAGGCTTTGTAACCACCGCAGAATACTCGCGCTTCAAGCCGATAAGTCAAGAGGAAATTGGAGCGGATGAATCGTTCCGTTTCATGCTGTCCCCAGAGCTTGCTCCATACAGAGGCGCAGGCGCGGCGACAGGTAATACCGGCAACCTATCAACCGCCAACGGAAGGCTTGATGTCTACCCGGTCATCGTGATTGGGCGAAACTCATGGGCAGACGTGGCGTTGCGTGGAAAATCTAGTATGAAACCGCAACACATACACCATAGCGTCGTATCGAAGACTGACCCTCTCGGTCAGCGTGGATATGTCGCCTCGTCAATGTGGTGCGCACCATTCATTCAAAACGATGGATGGATGGCAGTGCTCGAAGTCGCAGTTAAGGACCTATAGGAGGTTAACATGGAATATAACGTATTCGCAGGTGTGGATTTCGTACTTGACAGAGTAGTAATGACGGCTGCAGGTGCAGACAAAAATTATGAAATGGGCGCATTTGATTACGTCCTTAGTGGACGTGCCTATACCAGGTTGGCGGTGCCCGAAACTGCCGTTCCTATTAGGGACAGGTTGACAGGCAAGGCATTTGAGCCGATGACAACCAACACAGCTTGCATTTTTATTTGGAGCGTTGACCAAGGTGGTACTATCGCGGTGACGCAAGGTTCGGTTCGACCGATTGACTCGAAGAACAACTATCGACGACTCAAGCCGGAAATGCCTGCGCTTCCAAAGGATCACGCGGCATTTAATTACTGGTTGGCGAACTATACAGGTGCCGCTAACTTTGTGTTTGGTGTGAATAACTGGAATTCTGCGGGAATCGCCAAACTGATGATTCCAATCGTGACATTACCAGATCGTCCGATTTACGACGACATTCCTTAAGAGGAGAACATAATGGTTGCTGAACTATTCAAGAAGGCAGCACTAACCTATCTTCAGATTAAGAATCGGGTGTATAACCAGGATCGTCTCGAAGCGTTGTTTCGAGGTCATGGCGAGAGCCATTCTGGTTCGTTCACAGTTAGCGACGAAGATCACGATAAGACGTTCATTCAAGCAGCAGCAGGCGCGGCGGTGGCAACACTTCCGCGCCCAAGCGACGTGCCTATCGGCTTTCTCGTTCGTATGATCAACAATGCCGATAGAACTGGAAACTTCGACGTAAAGACACCTTCGGGTGGTATGCGAGGTATCCTGACTGTCAATGCCGCCGACGCCGTGAATAAAAACGATGCGCTGGACGTGGTGAGATTCGGAGCATCTTCTGCCGAAGGCGATTATGCAGTGTTTGTCTCTAACGGGAACAATCGCTGGTTCGTGTCTGGGCATGGCGATGCCGCTTCGTCTATCGCATTCGTCAACGCATAATCCGCGACGAAGTGGGGCGTAGACCATGCAGGTCAGAAATTTTTAGAGTGGGTTTCTTTGCATGCAAGCACAGCGCGTCTCACTTCGTCCTTTTAAGGGGTAAATAGATGAACGGAAGTCGAAGCGATATCGGTAATCTTCCCAACGTTCCGCAAGGACCGCTGAAAGACGTCGAAGTCGTCACAGTATCAGCGCTCGG
>MPMU01000113.1 GCA_002238665.1 Gammaproteobacteria bacterium bin55 | reverse complement strand
TCTCTCCTCATTGTCAATGTAGGCAATGATGTCTTGTTCTATTTTTTCAGTATCAGCTGTTTCAGTATCAGCCTTAGATTGCCACATTATCAGTAGAAAAACTAGCAGTAGTAATATTCGCATCTGTCCTCCCGTTGAAATTCTTGATTCATGAATATTTACGTGGTGTTCATTGGATTTAAAACACGGAACCTTCGGACTGTCGTACTCGGTTTGGTGATCCAAGCAGCGTCAGGTAGCACGACACATAGGCAGTCAAGAAGCCAAACATAAGACTATACCCGATCAAATGCCACTATCCAATCAGCATAATTATCATGTTGAAACGGAGCGGGTCCACATAAGTTTAGGGGAAAGTGTCCACTGAAGTCTACCCCTGATGGATGACATCTTCTAAGAAAAACAGTCCATAGGCTAGAGCAACGCCAACAAACAATGATCCTAATAAGCGAAATCGATCGTGTTTATGGAAGGAAATCTCCGGTAGGAGGTCGTAAAGTGCGATACACAAGAACGCGCCGGTACCGAATGCCAAAGCAGCACTTATTATCCGTTCATGTAACACTTCCTCCAACGTTCCGATCACGAAATACGAAAAGATTGCTGTAATCGGACAGATCAACGCAAATCCAATATTGATCAGCCACCTTACATTGACTGATATGCCTGCATCACGCATTATGATCGTGATAGAGTAAGCGTCTAGGGGTTTGTGTAAAAAGATTGCAAGTGCAACTCCCAAGCCGGGAAGTAGGATGTCGCCATCCACGGCAAAACGAATGCTTGTTCCTAATGTCACTCCTTCGATCACGGTGTGCATACTAAGTCCAAGAATTACGCCAACGAACGTCATAGGTAGAGACGAGTGGAGATGTGCGTCGCGGTCAGCTAACTCAGCTTCGATTTTTGACGAGGATCCAAATTCGTGTTGGTGAAAACCTAACAGCCGCAACATGATTATGACCGTAGCCACGCCTGCCATAATCCAAAGCGCGAGAGATTCAAACCCGTGTTCTGACTCAATTCCTTCGAGTGCATGGGGTAATAAATGAAACACCGCCATACCAAGAATGAATCCAGCCACAAAGGTGATAATGACCTGAGTGCCTAGATGGGTCATTTTGCGAAGATTGGCTAAGCTCCCTCCAATCAAAGAGACGATAAATATGACTATTGAATACAGAATCAATAAACTGAAGGGTTCGATGGGGACTCCTTTGTGAGAGAACGAACGTACTATGAGATCAAACGAATTGAACAGCGAATCCGAGCAGCAGGCTTGAGGTTTACAGCTGAGTAAGATGGAATTTCAAAAAACTCGCCTGTTGGCATAGAAGCCAATCAAATTAAACGCGGACATAGAGACCACGAAGCGTATTAAGTTCCGACAATTGTTTACATTTCTCGATATTGACCACTGATGGTTGCTTTCTCAGGTATTCCTCTATTAATTTCGCTACTCTGCTGGAGTTGTGGAATCGTAACTTACATCGTCTCATTAAAAGGCGGCTGGGTACCTGAGTGCATTCCCATTATCGACGGCTGCACTAGCATTAGCCGCTCTGGGAGATATGGCTATAGCTACTTCATCTTTAAGGCGATGATGATTCCTACAGCCACGCTTCTGATCCTGTACTGGATAATGACTAATACTTGGTTGAAAACTCAACACGCAAATGGGAAGCTAGCATCCAGAGTGCTATTGTCTATGGGTGTAACGGCAGGATTGTGTCTGATTCTCTACTCTACTTTTTTGGGCTCAGACGGGGATGTCTACCGGTTCCTCAGACAAGTTGGTACTCAATTATTCTTCCTATTCACTTTTGTGGGCCACTGTTTACTGGCCTACATTTGTTTTAAGCAGTTCGGCCGTATTCGTGTGGTGGTCTGGCAGATTGGACTTTGCGCTTTAGTCGCGTCGCAATTACTGATTTTCGTTTTAGCGAAACTAATCGTTGATGATCACGATTGGATCGAAAACGTCATTGAATGGCAATCAGCTTACATTTTGTCGTTTTTGCCGGTACTGACTTGGGCGTTGTGGAGAAGAACGAACTTTCAGATTAAAGGAAGTACGTCGAATTAGGAAATCCTCGACCCTCAATCCATCGCCTTTCATGAACACCACTCTCTAATCCAAGTGACTACAAAATCGGCCGATGCAATTGTTGTAGGTGGAGGGATATTCGGTGCTGCGACTGCCTATTACCTATCAAGGTATCTCGATTCGATTCTACTGATCGAACGGGACTCCATCGCCGCGCATGCATCTGGCTGGGCATTTGGAGGTCTTTCTCCTTGTTCCGGTGCAGGGATACCCGGCCCCATGGAAGAGCTTGCTTTTTATTCGTTCGACTTACACCGTCAGTTAATGACAAAACTTGACACTGGCACTTTGAAAAAAGTGAATTACCAGGAAGTAGAGTCTCTCAACATCGCGTTCACCAATAATGAAGTTGAGCAGAATCAACAACATATACCTTGGATAAACAGCAAAGCAGGATTTCATGCGAGAGTACTATCGGCCGAAGAACTGAGGTTGCGAGAACCGAGAATAAACGAATCAATCTGCGGCGGCACATTAATATCGGGGTCACTACAAGTAGATTCCAAAACCCTTACAAACGCGCTCGTAAACGCCTCTGGTTGTCAAGTACATCAGGCAAATTGTCGGCGGATAGACCATTCCGAAGGCAAAGTCCTCGGGATTACAACCGCAGGTGGGGACTCTTTCTCTGCGAAGTACGTGATCTTGGCGACAGGTCCTTGGTTACCCTCTACCGCAGGGGTTCTGGCCCCAGACTCTACTTATCCTCTCAAAGGACAAATCTTGCGATTACAGTGTCAAGGACCTCCCATTACCTACTCCATTGGATGGGGTGGAAATTACACTTGCTCCAAATTGGATGGTCTAGTACATACAGGGACTACGGAGGAAGTGGCTGGATTCAATCGCGAGACGACCAGTCGAGGGATCCAGAAAATCCTACGAAATACTCGCTACTTACTCCCAAAACTACAAATAGACCGCGTAGTCAAACAAACCGCGTGTCTTCGTCCTATGTCGAGAGACGGTCATGTTATCGTCGGCGAGCATCCAAACATCGAGAATCTGTATATCGGTTCGGGTGGCGGAAGGAAAGGCATCCTTTACGGTCCGGGTATAGGCAAGTCAATCGCTGACTTAATAGAAAATGGCATAGCAGACGTTGACCTAAATACCTTGAACCCAAAGAGGTTCGGATCACCTTCTTGACCCAGGTTAGATCTAGCGACCAGGTCGTCAGATTACCTTGGAGATTTAGCAGAAATCCAGCGAGCGTGATTGAATCGACTCGAGTAGCCTGCTCTCAAATTCATCCAGACGTATTGACGCCAGCTTCTTTGCGCCGCATCGTCGTAAGGTTACCGATTGCTCCGTAGCTTCCCGGTGACCTACGACCAATAAATTCGAGATTTTCTTCTGTGGTTGCACGCTCATTCCTCTCTAGGCCTAGGCTGCCAATCTAATGAACCGCTGTCACTGATCTGAAGTAATTGATCGCGGCTAGCACTATACGCCATTGTAGTTCGAACTGCTGTTGCCCACAGTCTGGGATCTAATAGCTCCTGCATAACAAGCTCGATTGCCTGATCGGAATGAGGGACTATTTTGTACACGGCTTTCCAGAAACTTTCACCATGCTCGAAAAAGAGATATTGGTCTCCTTCGTATTCAAATACTCGCATGAAACCCAGATGACCTGTATTCACAGGCTCTTTCATGGAAATTTTGATACCGTCAGTGGCTGAGATCCTATAGATAAATATTTGATTGGTGATGTAATAATCGCTCGATTCTTCCTCTGTGATGATTTCGTCGATACCATCGCCGTCAACGTCATGCGTAATCATGGATCGAATGGGGCATGAAAACTCGACGGAGTGTAACGGTTTCAATCCGTCCGTCGTAAATCGGTCTATCTTCAACGAAAATAAATTCTCGTCCCCTTCGAGACCAGAGTTTTCCTCATCAACTGCATACGCGATCTCTAGAACGCCGTCGCCATCCGCGTCAAGAAGCGCTGCATCAATGATTGGAAGGTCGCTCGCAGTCGCTACGGCAAATCCGTTCGAATCCCAGTCAAGCACAACAATTCCTTGATTGCCATCACAGGGATTCTGACTGGTGCAGATCAGTACTAGCTCGGATTCGGGGTCCAAATCGACATTCCCCATAACGAACTTTGTTGCTTTTGGCACTTCAGCCTGTGGTCCAGATAGCCATTTGATTTTGATGCCCGTATCCGAAACATTCCCTACTCTGAGCGTAGCGAAATCTAGCCCCTCAGTCGCGTCGAGGAATATAAAATCCTCCTCTTCGTCTCCGTCTACGTCCGCAAAAGCAACAGCGTCGACTGAATAGGACCTATCGGGAAGAAAGATCGAAGCCGAATAAAACTCGGTCTCGCTCTCCGGCACAGAGCAACCATTTGCAAGCAAAATAATTAAGAATGCCGACGTAAGAGAATGCACTATCACGTTCGAGTTACTTGCACAATGATCTTTGACGTATTGACATCGCTTGAGCAAGAATACGATGGATATTGGAGTCATGAACTTCTCTATTTCAAATAGTTAGCCGAGTTGAACCTTTCTCGCTTACTGAAAGTTTTCTTCAGGGATCCACACTAGCTTGTTACAAGGGTATAAACCTGTATCCGCTTCTTCTTTTGCCGAGCACCTAACCCTTTGTACATAGTGTTTTGTATCCTGACTGTAGGCCATGGTTGACATTACCGCATCGTGCAAAAGTTGTGGATTATGTGAAAGTTGAGGCTCAAGCTCATAGTTTCCATTGGGTAATTGACTCGGCTTATATATCGCAATAGGTAAGCCACTGCTAGCACGAACTATAAGCAGGTAGGTTGAACCTTGACTTTGGAATGCTCGAAAAAATCGCACTCGATTAACCAGTCTGTTTTGCGCGAACACTCTTCGTATGCCGCGCTCCGCATCCACCTCATAAATGGCTATTTGACCTTCTACAGATCCGCCATAGGAAAGTTCCTCCGTGAAAAACTCGTCTATCCCGTCGCCGTTCAAATCTCCCGAGTTCATCGACTCGACCGCATGTGGCAACTCAAGCTGATAGAGTGTCTCGAAGCCATTTGGCGTCACACGGCAAATCATGAGGACGACTGGTTCCGTACCTTCCCAGTTGGTAAAATATTCGGGTACCATCGCAAACGCTATCTCCTGCACATCGTCGCCATCAATGTCAACCAACGCGGCGGCTTTTGCAGGAAGCTGATCCGTGCCAACCGTGGTGAGTTCGTCGCCTCGCCAATTAAGAACGCGCGTACCGAACAGTCTTGCTCGTATCATTCGTCGACCGCTGAAGACGACTAGTTCACTTTCGGGGTCTCCATCCACATTCCCCACGAGAAATCGTTCGCCTCCCCCAGTGCGAAGCTCACGAGGGGCTGTCCACACGATCTCCAGCTCTTCAGCACGTACGTGAGCTAGTTTAAGAAGAATGTCTCTCGGAAAGTCCTCAATGTATTCGTGAAATATGAACTCCTCAATACCGTCACCGTTGACATCAGAGAATCCCCAAGAATCCACCGCGTAGAAACTCCTAGGTGTCGATGCTGGTCTGATAGACAGTTCGCGGAAAAGACTGAATCTTTCGCTCGCGAAAGTCGTCTCGCAAACCACTGTGCAGAATCCTAATAACATCATAAAACAGAGTGAACTAACGCGAGGATGTAATGTTCGCGCTCTATAACGTATCCGTTTGCGAGTCATTGATGTTCTAAGGAGGGGTGTATTGAACGTGAACATGTGGATATTTCGTTTTTGTTTCGTCTACTACTATATAATACAGATTGTTGTCTTCAAATTTTTGAGCGGCTATGCGTAGTTTTTCCCATGCATCTTCCGGGGTGACACCTTCAGGAAGATTGCCCATATCAGGAGTGAGATCTATCGCATGTCCCCACATGTGCCTGCTATTCGGTTGTCCGCCAACGGCCTCATTTTTTTCTGGACACCTATAACCACTGGTGAGACGTAATCCGTAATTTGTACTACCATCTTTATTAAATTCCTTGTTGTAAAGATCTCGAATACCCTCTGCCATGGTCGGCATCTCACCCAAGATGAAGTACTCGTGATTATGTCCTGCAACTCTAGCGTCGGACCCGTTGAATTCAGAAGTCTTAAAATTTTTGCTACGTCCTGTTTTGGTAAAATCTGACTTATTAGGAACAGATTTTAATCCCTTTGCTTTGTATTCAGCGATTATACGATCGACCTCGGTAGTTGCACTACCGCCCCCACCGCCCCCACCGGAACCTGGATTTGCCTCAAGTGGGAAACAATAGCAGATACCAGGACCCACCGAACCAGCGGTACCGCACCCTGTACAGATAGTGGGAAACGCGCACCCGACGCAACAGTTGGTTGATCGGTACTCTCTAGGTTGGAAGATAGAGTTGGAGGGTTTTTCAAAGGATTGAACTGCCCTCAACGGGTCCTGATCAAACAATATATGGGAGACTTTCACCAACGCTCGTGCGTCCATATACGACGGAATGCTTCGGTTTTGAACGCTAGACAAGGTAACTTCAAATGTCACTGGATTAAACGTAAGCACTTCAAAGCCAATATCGGTTGCTGACGGCTCGTTTGCCAGAGAGTGAAGCTTCTAATCAATCTCCGATGCACCTTGAGCCAAAGAGCCATCGCCACGCCACTCTAATCCTGCGCTAATTGAAGAAAGATGATCTAAGACACCTAGGGGTGTGTAATCAACCGAAACTATTTCAGAATTAACGGCAATCAGATTGGGTCGTGCCATATCATCGTACGAGATTGCAACGGTAACTTCATCGCCATATTGGATACGTTCCACAC
>MPMU01000112.1 GCA_002238665.1 Gammaproteobacteria bacterium bin55 | reverse complement strand
GTGTGCCAGCTGTCCCACCGCTAGGAAGATGTCCGGCAGGAAATGCGTGGTTAGATAGTCAAGATTCCACTTAACCATCGTAGCAACTTAAAGACAACGCTTGAATCTAGGAGTCTGCGGTGAGCGGATCGCCAAGACTAATGCTGTCACCTTCCTGGATACCGTTGGTAATTTCCACAAGCGTTGGACTTCTCCTTCCGACTTCGACGATACGTTGAACTGGCTTACTCCCTTCAACGACATACACGAATGCACGATCTTCCTCGAAAAATACAGCTTGTTGTGGCACAAGGATCGCGCTATCTAGATCTCCTGTGACGATCCGTGCTGTGACGCTACTTCCGACGAACATGACAGATTCATCGACTTGCGTTAGCTTGGCCTCAACGGTGAAATAGCGACGCGGATCATCCTTGTCAGGTGCACTAGCAACACTTGAAATATTGGTAACCGTGGCGTCGTATTCCTGTTCTACCGCACTATCCACCCGAATCTTTACTACTTGATCGGGCGCTAAACCAATGGCATCGACTTCAGGTACGAAGAGTTTTGCCTTCAGTTTTCCTTTGAGCGGTAGTAGCCCAACGGTGCCGCCTGGGTAGATTATGTGCCCTCGAGTCAGTTTTTCACCCCAGCGTGTCCGTGCGTAGACAAACGTCCCATCTGCTGGGCTGGTGAGTTCCATAACGCTGAGTGCTTTATCTGTACGTTCCAGTGTTGACTCACTAGCTCCTCTCTGTGCAACCAATTTAGAGGATTCCGCAGTGGTTCTTTGCTCGTGTGTGTCCTCTTGCCATACATAAAAATCGCTCTGTACACCCAAGTAGTCCAATTGACCAATCGCATCAATGATCTCGTTGCGACTAAAAAGTCTTGGATCAACTTCAACATACGTCTCTGCGATATCAATCTCGCCTCCCACTCTCACCTGTTCGTGATCAATCCGGTTCCGAGCGGCAGAACTCATACGTGCGTGGTTGTCAAATAGTCGTTGTTGATTAATAATCTGAACCACGCTGGAACCTCTCATATGGCGAAGTTCCGTGTCGTCGAAACGTGCGATGACCTCTCCTACAGTGACTTCGGAATATTCCGGGATTAGCCAGACGAGATTGAACGGCATATTGACCGTATTTGGCATGAGAACATTGATGCTCTCTGATGGTAGAAGCTCACCACGTGCTTCAACGACAAAAGTGTGGTCGGTTACAGTTGCCTTAAATACTGACAGTTGATCATCATCGACTCCACAACCGGTGAGGAAGACCAATCCTGCAACTAGCAGTAATCGTTTGGTGATCATAATCGGATTCTGTCTCCATCCCTCAGTCCATCATCAATGATGTACATACCGTTGCTACGCTCTCCCAGACGAATTGATTTCCATACGCCATTGACCACGGCACCAGGCTCGTCTATCTGATAAACTAAAGCCTCCGGAGGAAGCGCAATAGCATCTTTTTCTTCACCTACTTGAATGGTGATTTTTACGGACATACCAACTTTTAATTCTGTGTCCTCTAAGTCATCGAATTGAATCCAAAAATCTCTCACGATTGCGTTTGAATATCTCGACTCTTTGCGCACTGTGCTACCTATGTTGTCGACATACCCAGTCAATTCGGCACCGCCGATACTATCAGCGACGACTCTGGCTCGTTGTCCCTGTTCCAACCGCGTGGCGAGATGCTCTGGTACATTCCCTTGAACTGCCAGTTTAACTTCATCGATTAGGTAAAGCACCACTAGCCCAGGGTGCACACGGGAGTTCACATCCAATTTACTCTCTTGGTAATCTGTACCGATCATGGCTACCGCATCTCGAGGGGAGAATACAGTCAACTGTTGCATCTCTTTCTGTTCTCCTGCTAACTTGGACTCAAGTCGCTTGATCGAAATTTCCATGTGCTTCAGGTTGGCTTCTCTCTCAATTTCTGCCGCTTCTTGACGTTCTTTCCAGAGTTCGACCATAACTTCTGCAAGCCGTCGTTCTTCAACGAGCTTCTGATATTCAGTGGAAGGAATGATGTCCGCTGGTAACTCAGTCTTACGAACTGCTTTTTCTAGGTTTGCCTCTGCCTGTGCGAGATTAAGTTTGCCTTCCTCAATCTGTTGTGCCTGTAACTGGATTAGAGAATCAAGTTCACCTTTTGCAACTTTCAGATCATCCGTATAGTCCTTGATTCGTTCCTCTTGACGATTGCTCGAGAATCGAACAATCATCTCGCCTTTCCGAACGCGCTTTCCTTCTGGAACAATGAAGGAGATGGTTTGCGACCAACTATTGCTTGGCGGCGTTCCAATATGTGTCGTCTCGGTCGAAATGATCGTTCCCGTAGCCTCGATAGTGATCGGTCTATTTTCTTTGGTAACCACCAGTTCGTCAGCTGAAACCCATGAGAAACTAATCAGAGTAAAAATCAACAGTGCCGATTTCCGGGAGATGTACTGAGTGCCTAGAACCCCTTCTTTCGAGTTCTTTGTTTTGTGTTTGTCCATGAATATGTGTACGAAATCTGGCATAACAATCATTGCTTTATCTTTGCCATGACCGACATCCCAGCGACAAAATCATCAGGTACGATTTCCAGCGAATCGGCAATCACTTCAAAGTAGCCCCCTTCACTCCAATTGTCTCGGGTAGCTGCTTGCTTAGACATCCAACTGATCTCGGCTTCTATGGCAGCATCAGGGATGGCATCGGGTGTAACAATCAATCTCATCCCGCCCTCAAGTTTATTGATGTTGGCTTCATGCACCCAGAATCTGAAAATCAATGAGCTTTGATTAGCGACCATCGCGAGAACACTGGAAGGTGGCAGGCTTTCGCCAGGATAAACTTTCTCGCCAGTCATGGGATTTTCGCCGTAAATCATCAATCCTGCCTTTTCAGCATATATGTTGGTCTCTTCAAGGGCATCCACGATTCGTTGGTAGTTGGCATCAGCTTGCTCAACCATTAGAGCTTGAACGGGTACTAACTCTTCTCTTGCTTTCTGCAAATTCTCCAATTCCAAACCAGCTCGTGTGAGTTCGTTCTTGGCGTTCACAAAATTCAGTTGATATTGCTCGAAGATCAATCCGGTAATTGCCTCTATCGGAATAGCCGCGTCGATTGCAGCCATTTTGAGTGCAGATTCAGCCTGTGCAACAGCCATTTTTGCATCGATAATCGCAACTGCATTCTGTGCGAGATCGGCATCTGCCTGTTTTCGGATGCCTTCTTTTTCAATGTCTAGAGTTTCTTCCTGTGAACTCAGATCGCCTGGGTCAAGAGTGAGAACCAGGTCACCGGCCTTGACTGGCTCACCTTCAGGTGCCATCCAAGCGATACTGCGGACAAATGTACCAGGCAGGCGAGGCATCTCGATTTTCTGCGATTCGCCGTCCTCAATTTGACCAGTGAGATACGTCTCTGCGTGACCAGAAGAATAAGAAAGAACACTGAGTAGCAGTGCAATTAAAGGGGTAACACACTTTAGTCTGTGTAGTTCTGGGCTTCTAAGCGACATTTAACTGATCTGCTGGTTCTAGTCGAGGGCGTAAAACCTCCTCTCTTGAAATCTCCCCATCAAGCATATAGATGACACGTTGTGCATGTTTTGCAATGTCATCCTCGTGCGTTACCAAAATGATCGTCTGACCCTCTTGGTTCAATTCCTGTAACAGAGCGAGAATTTCTGCAGCCGTCTTCGAGTCGAGATTGCCAGTCGGTTCGTCTGCTAACAGTAATGGAGGGTTGGACACCAATGCCCGTGCGATGGCGACACGTTGCCTTTGACCGCCAGAGAGTTGGTTAGGTCTATGTGTTCGGCGGTAATACAAGCCGAGTCGATTGAGCAGTTCATAGGCTCGATTCCGACCTTCGGTGATTCCTTCCTTCGCAAAACGCAACGGTAGTGTTACGTTCTCTAATGCAGTCAATCTAGGTAGAAGATGAAAACTCTGAAATACAAAACCAATGTATTGATTTCGGAAGGAAGACAACTCTGTATCGTCTAGATCGGCAACCGGCTGGTCGAGTAATCGGTACTCTCCTTCGTCCGGACTATCCAAGCACCCAAGAATGTTCATGAGTGTGGATTTACCACTCCCTGATGGTCCCATGATGGCAATGAATTCACCAGCTTTGACGTCTAGATTGACGTCATTTAGTGCGTGTACTTTTGAATCACCAACTTCAAAGTACCGGTGCAACGACCTAGTGGTAATGACGTTTGTCACTTGATTAGACAGAGAGTTAGGGTAGAGTAGATATCAAAATGCCGAATGTTCCAATCACTCAAACATTGTTTCTGATATTCGCACTGAATCCTTTTCGCTCCGAGATAAGACTCTTAGTTTTACGTACTATTTCGTCATCGGCGTTGGTTGGATCCCAACTCTCACTGAAAGGTTGATTGATCTGCCATGGAGTATCACAGAAAATCTCCAGGAAGTTCCCTTCTGGATCAGAGAAGTAAATCGACCATGTATTGCCATGGGTCACAGGTGAAACTCTTTTCACTTGCTCGTCGTCCGTGAGTCTTCGATAAAGACTCTTGATATCCTCAAGTGATTTAGTCCGAAACGCGAAGTGTGCGCCCTGCGCCTGAGTACCTAAAGCATGATCGGAAGCGAAAAATGCCAGTTGGTGGTGCTCTTCTTCCAAATGGCTCAAGAAAACGATTTGGTCTTTACCGTCCTTGACAGACTTGTCGGCGACCTTAAAACCAAGTACATCGGTGTAGAAATCCAACATGACTGGCATATCCGCCACTGGTATTAAGGCGTGAGACCAACTCAATTCCATGCAAGGCAACAGATAGATAAAGACGCTCAATTTTATGCTTTATTTTTCATGCTCTCAATTGACACCGTAATTGCGAGAGTGGGTTCTTGAGTTGTAGAGAACTTTGTGAAGATGCTTGTCCGAGGGAGCGATTGCCAATGCACTTTTCTGATGGTTACCACATCCCTTCGCGTCTTCCTAAGCTAAGATTTGGACTTGATGACTTGTCATATTTGACACGTCTAATACGAACCACAACCGCAATGAATCCATAGAGACGCCAGTTCACCGTGCCTTCCGTTGACGAAATCCGAGAGACTTTCTCGTTCTTAGATGATTGGGAGGATCGCTATAGGTTCATTCTCGATCTGGGAAAGTCCATTCCTGTTCTCCCAGAGCAGGATAAGCTTGAGCAAAATCTGGTCCGTGGTTGCCAAAGCCAGGTCTGGTTGGTGGCGAGACAGGAAGATCAGAAACTCTCCTTATCGATCGATAGCGATGCGCACATTGTCAGAGGTTTAATTGCAATCGTACTTTCTGTCTACCAAGGGAAATCTGCGAAAGAAATTCAGGACTACCCGATCGAATCACTATTTGAAGAGTTAAACCTGCTTCAGCACTTGAGTCCGACGCGTGGTAATGGGTTGCGAGCAATGGTCGCACGTATTCGACAGGAAGCCCACACTTACTCGGTTTGACTGGCGAACTTAAAGAACCAACGCCAAACTGAATTAGTATTAGAAGACCTGTTATTTCCTTTAGCCTTTTGAGGCTACTCTGCCGGAGTTTTTATGTCCTTGGACGATGCTACTCTACTAGATATTCATCAGCGAATGATTCGGATCCGAACGTTCGAGACGGAGGCCGGGAGACTCATGGAAGCGGGGAAGATTCCCGGTGCCTTGCATTTGTATGTCGGACAGGAAGCAGTTGCTGCTGGAATCATGGCACAACTTTCCAACGAGGACTGGATCACAAGTACTCACAGAGGTCACGGGCACCTTATTGCAAAAGGCGGAGAATACGGTCGCATGTTTGCTGAGTTATTCGGTAAATCAACCGGTTACTGCAAAGGGAAGGGTGGTAGCATGCATATTTCCAATATGGACCTAGGAATGCTGGGTGCCAATGGCATCGTCGGCGCTGGTCCGCCGATCGCGGTAGGTGCGGCATTCTCTATCAAGTACCGAAAAGTAAACAATGTTGCTGTTACGTTCTTCGGTGACGGCGCAAGTAACGAAGGTTCGTTTCACGAGGCGGCGAATATGGCTACTTTGTACAAACTTCCGTTGCTTCTAGTATGTGAAAACAACGGCTATGGCGAGTATACACCGCAGGCCAATCATCAAGCTGTGGTCGATGTCGCAGATAGAGCAGCTGGATATGGTATGCCTGGTGTCGTAGTGGATGGTATGGACGCGATAGCGGTGTACGAATCTGCGGAAGCAGCGATTGAGCGAGCTAAGGCTGGGGAAGGACCTACTTTGCTGGAATGTAAAACCTATAGATTTTTCGATCATGTCGGTATTCGAGGCATGGGTTTGGCGTATAGAACGGACGAAGAGTTACAGGAGTGGCAGAAGCGCGATCCGATCTATATGTTTGAAGAGAAATTAGCCGAACAAGGCGTGTTGGCTAAGGAAGCAGCTACAAAATTACATGAGACCATCCTTAAGGAAGTTCAGGAAGGAATTAAGTTTGCCGAGAATAGTCCTGACCCTGATCCTGCAACGCTTCTTGAAGATGTGTACGCATAGGAAAGACTTAAATGGCAAATACAGAAGAAAGAACACTTACTTATGTGGCGGCGGTTGCAGAAGCCGTCGAGGAAGTTCTCAATGAACAGGAGACCGCTTTTGTCGCCGGAGAGGATGTCGCCGGTGCCGGTGGTGTTTTCGGCTCATTTCGAGGGATACTTGAAAAGTTTGGTAGTGATCGCGTGATTGATACGCCGATCTCCGAAGAAGGCATCATCGGTCTTGGAGTTGGATCAGCCGCAACGGGATTGAGACCTATCGTTGACATCATGTTCATGGACTTCATGGGTGAGTGTATGGATGAGATTGCGAACCAGATGGCGAAAATGCGTTATATGTTCGGTGGGTCTGCAAAGCTCCCAATCACCATACTGACTATGTCCGGCGCTGGCATGAACATGGCCGCGCAACATTCACAGAGTTTGGAAGTCTGGCTTTGCCATTTACCTGGATTGAAGGTGGTCGCTCCGTCGACTCCGTACGATGTCAAAGGTCTCATCATCGCTGCAAGTCGAGATGACAATCCCGTTTTCGTAGTGCTTAACAAATTGTCGCTGAGAGTGTCAGGTCCCGTCCCTGAGGGTGATTATGAAATCCCGATTGGAAAAGCCGAAATCGTAAGATCTGGATCGGATGTAACTGTGGTTACCTATAGCCGTATGGTAAGCGAGTCATTGAAAGCCGCCGAGGAGCTAGCTAAAAACGGAATCGAGGCAGAAGTGATTGATCTTCGTTCGTTGCAACCCATGGATTCTGATACGGTGATTGAGTCGGTCAGTAAAACACAACGAGCTGTCGTCGTTCATGAAGCCGTTAGATTTGCTGGATTAGGCGGGGAGATTGCCTCCCAAATTCAGGAACGAGCTTTCGACTATTTAGACGCTCCAGTAGCAAGAGTAGGTGCGCCGTTCTCGCCGGTACCGTTCAGTCCAGTTTTGGAACAAGCATACCTGCCAAACGCAAAGAAAATATCAGCTGAAGTCTCAGCGCTACTAGGTTAGATCGCTAGAACCTAATCAACATGGACGTTGGTATCATCGCTAATCCTGCGTCGGGAAAGGATATTCGAAGACTGACTGCCGGTGCGTCGGTAGTCAGCAATCAAGAAAAGAAAGCGATCATCAAGCGATGTCTGCAGGGTTTGTGTTCGAGTGCCTCCCCGAAAATCCACTATTTTCCTGACACACACCGAATCGTGAGTAGCGCGGTTGGTGAATTAGGAATACCTGCGGAACCCCTTGATATTGATCCTGAAGGAGTTGCGGAAGATTCGACTCAGGCAGCAAGAATGCTCAAGGGTAGCAAACTGGTGATTTCATTAGGTGGGGACGGAACTAATCGAGCGATTGCGAAAGGCTGGAACGATGTTCCTCTAATCGCACTTTCGACGGGAACCAATAATGCT
>MPMU01000111.1 GCA_002238665.1 Gammaproteobacteria bacterium bin55 | reverse complement strand
TGACAATACATGTCGATCATTCCATACCGTTGCGTTGCAGGGACGCAAAGTAGCTTGAAGTTTTTTTTAAAAATTCATTCTCCATCCTCAAGCGTTGAATCTCGCGCTCCATCTCCGCCGGGTTCCGCGCACTCTTAGCCTCGGTCCGGCTCTCCTTGATCCAGCGCGACAAGGCCGATGGACTAATCTTGAACTCGCTGCAAACCTGCGCTATGGTCAGTCCGGAATGAAGGTGCAACTCAACCGCGTGTCGCTTGAATTCAGCCGTGAAGTGACGACGCGTCCGTCTTGGTTTCATGGTTTCAGTCATCTGCATTTTCTCCTCTTAATTGTGCTTAATGACTGTCCACCCTAGCGTACGCGAACCCGATTGGGGATATCAATTTCCCAAACGCCATCCATTTGATCATCCAGTGCTGTGGTCAAAGCCAGTTTGCCATCATCGGTACCGTCTATGGCATCCAATTGTGCCAAATCCGCTAGATCAAATAGGACGATGTCCGAGTCTATCTCTAATGTGAATAAGTTAATCACAAATTTTGATGCAATAGCCATATTCCCATCCGTTGCTGTATTAGGTTGACAAACTCCATGTACAAGTAAATCACCAAAGGACCAGGTATTTGAGGCTGGATCCTCAGCTATTTGAGTTATCAAGCCATCTGCAACACCGTCGCGTCGATCGTGCATGGCAAGACTGTCGGACCGAACCAGATAGCTCGACTCAACTTCTAAGAAACCTAACTTCGTCAACGAATAGTAGACTGGATCTGTGCTTGCCTCGCCATCTAATGGCGCGTGCCAGCTTAATCCATTCGCTGCGACGAAATAACCGTCAATCTTGTAAGAATGAGGTTGGGTGCGTACTTGTGCTAGATCAATAGCTCCGTCAATCTGCCCATCACCACCATCAGCTGTACTTAGGTCACTTGAAGCAAGCAAGTATGCGATAGATTTCTGAGAATGGACTATCAATAGATCATGTATGCCATCCAAATCGAAATCAGGCACGCGAGTAACCTGGGTTGCATTGTCTCCAGGTAATAACGCATTTGACTCGGGATAGAACACATAGGTGTTTTCCGATTTGATCACGTCCTGTATGAATATGTGGTCCGTTGTGCTTGCCTGCATAGCGGCTTGAATCGCAGAGTGAGACAGAATGTAGACGGCCTCTGACCCTTCGCCAAAGCTTCGAGTTCGATTCGCACTAGTAGACATAACTAGAGAAACCTCATCGTTACCAAAGAAATTCTTGACAGCTGTCACAGAAGAACCCAGTTCCTGGTCAGGTGAATTTCCTCGAATAAAAGGACATCGCCCGTCTCTCACACACCCAGAATAGTCGATTATTCCATCCGTCGTGCCGTCAGCAGCATCCTGCTCTGGAAAGTCATCACCGTACAAAATGTATACGCTACCAGCTAACTCAAATTCCGTAGGTGCTGTGATCACGAAGTCGGTGACTAAATCCCCATTGAAGTCAGCAAATGTTCCTGTAAATAGTTTGGCAGCCAGTTCGTCAACTTCTGTATGCCACAATTGCCAACTATCCGAAGCTTGAGGTATATTCGCCACAGCTAGTACATGATCTTCTTTGGAATCGAGTACATCCAGTGTGTCTAGTTCATTGGTAGACATGAGGTAATTCGGGCCCTCAACTAGGTCCGGTCGTGGATTGGAGAATATGATCTCCTCTGCTCCGTCCGCATTTAAGTCACCCACTGGAGTTACAGGCATAGCCGTAATCGCCGCTCTCGGCTGATTGAACCAGTCTGACCGAATCAAATACGAAGACATGCCATCTGCACCAAAGTTGTCACCAAACCCGTCCCCATCTTTGTCTTCCCATTCGCTCGGGTCGTCCGGAAACTCGTCGGAGTTATCCCCATATCCGTCCCCATCGCGGTCGGTCCATTCGGTTGGATCAAGCGGAAAAGCATCCGTCTCGTCTGGGTAGGTATCGTTGTCGTCGTCTAAGTCGGCATTGTTCCCAATCCCGTCAGAATCGGTGTCGTACCACTCCCCAGGGTCATTCGGAAAGACATCTGCAACGTCGCCATATCCATCGCCATCACTATCGAGTGTTTCCGTGGGATCAAGTGGGAAAGCATCGGCTAGGTCCGGAGTACCATCGTTATCGTCATCTGGGTCGAATCGGTTGTCAATGCCGTCGTCATCCGTGTCGTATGGATATGGATCGAATTCATTTTCAATACCGTCTCCGTCTATGTCCAAATCTGAGTTGTCACCTATTCCATCGAAATCAGTATCCCACTGTTCTTCATAATCCAAAGGGAAAGCATCTAGCGCATTGGCCACGCCATCAGCATCGGCATCGTATTTATAAGCCGATTCAACAGGATAGTGGTCCCTACCGTCATGCAAGCCATCGCCGTCGTCGTCTGCATCATGAAGATTGAGGATTCCATCGCCATCAATATCTTCGTAATTGTTATGCATGGATACGATGTGATCTTCCATGCCGTCGGCTTGGTCCAGGACCTCCAATGCTGTGGAATAGATCAGGTGTACCGAGCTGGAAACTCCCTCTAAATCCTCGGAATGGACTGAAACAAGAAAATCCTGTTCCCTGTCTGCATCTAGATCTCCGAGTGAGGTGATTCCACTATAGTTGGGATAACCTGCGGGTCCAAAAGGGAACTTAATCAGATAAATATCTGGATATCGAATACGAACGGGTAGATTGATAATGCTGTTTAAATCTTCAAGTGTGGGATCATCTAGATAGTCAAAATCCGAGAACCGAGCGCTCAAGAATCTGTCCGCGCGTCGATAGACCAACTGGTCATCAATCTCACTCGCCGCATCCCCTTTTAAGATAGTCTGGTGGGGATTACGAGAGCGAAACATCTGGTTGAATAACCATATATTCGAGTTGTCGTGGGTGTTTTCATCCACACTAATGCGACCATCGGGAAGTCCGTCGCCTAGATCTGCCACTACTAGAGGCAGGATGGAAAACAAAAAATTCCAACCGTTGGCACTCCAAGAGAACAGGTCACTTTTTCCGTCTCCATCGGCATCGCTGACGACTTCTACCTGTGCACCCATGTCCCAGTCATTCGAGCTCGTAATTTTCTTCGAACCGAGAGGTACGATGAAACTATCTATGTGAATTTTCCGCTCGCCGTCAGGGTCGATAGCACTCAGGTTTGCAAATTGGTCGGTACTAAGAATGTAGATGGAACCGAACTCGTTCTCAGAGTCTTCTATGCCAGACCCCGTAATTCCTATTGCCAGTTCATGCCTCGGTCCATTAATCACATCGCCTAAATCAGCGATACTAATCGATCCGTTGTAACTCGGTGCAGTGATCTGCATATTCGAGTCATGGTTTGACCAGATAGTCAATAAGTCTCCGCGATTGACTTCCGAATCAGTTGCTTCCGCAGCGATTGAAGCGTGCGTTAGCACGAATAAGGTAGAGACATCGCCGTCGACATTTGAACCCAAGATCCCTAGATCTGTCATCTCGTCATCGTCTATATCCGCAATAGCTACGATCGAATGATTGTTGAAATCGGCCGTGCCTACGTCCATTGCATAACAACCGAGTGCAGGGTTGCAGTTGCTCAGACTGATTTGTCGATCCACGATGCCATCTTCGCGATCCAGAACACCTAATTTCTCCTCGTCAAGCGGCACCACATACAGACCGAGATTGCTACTTACGACGAGATCTGCTGAACTGTCTGAATCTACGTGATTCAGCAATGTGAGTATTCCTCCAAGATTTTCGTCGGTTCGCACTCCGTGGATCATCCAGGTATCAGAGTCCTGCTTTAGATCAGCAAGTGAAAGCTTGTTTTGGGTCGGATCCTGAATGTCGTGCTGAAACGCAGACTGGGAAAACAAATAAACGGTTCCACTCCGCATTTCCTCTGGGTTCAAATTTTTGGGTGCGGAGACTGCAAGCTCTTCTACGGCGTCTGAATTCAAGTCGATTATGCGCGCTATGGATTGACCAAAGCGGTCGTCGTAGACATCGCTGTGAACAGCCCAGATTCGTACCGCCGAAATCTCCGCATTAAATGGCTTAGGATCACTTACGTTCAGTACCCCATCGTTATCAATGTCGGGATCTGAGTTATCTCCAATACCGTCTCCATCGGTATCTGCCCATTCAGTCGGATCGTCCTTGAACGCATCGCTATTGTCTCCGTGGCCATCACCATCTGAATCGAACCATTCATTTGAGTTCATCGGAAACAGGTCAACATCTGCACCGAATCCATCTCCATCCAAATCAAAATTCGGATTCGGATCTCGACCGTCGGCTATTTGATACTTGACAATATTCACACTTAGAGTAGCATCTGCGCTCTCCAGGAGTTCATGATCATCGTGATCGTGAGCAGACCCACATGGTTTACCGTAACAATCCATCTCCGGATTGGAAAATGTATGAATACCTTTAGCAGCATAACTCCACTCATAGGTCATGACCGTTGCGAATTCACCTACTACGCCATGTCCTCTAGACCAAAGGAAAGTTCCTACAGCACCCTGTAGGTAGGAGTGACCAAGTCCCATCAAGTGGCCAAGTTCATGTGCTGAAGTAGTCACTGAGCAGTTAAGTGGATCCAAATAAACCTCAGTGAAAACTGATTCATCATCGGGCGGAATGAACCCGTTGTCTAAGATCCCGGTGATGCTCTCTGCAATTCCACACAGGTTGTTATTGAATCCGTTTCGAAAAACCATGAACAGGTCGTATCGATATTTGCTACGAAGCAGATCTTGTTCAGAGGCGGATACGGACGCAAGTACTGCTGTTTCTGCATCAGCAAGATCCTCTACTTCCTGCTCGTCGACAATCCCAACAGTACGAAACTTGATTGCACCACCACTCTTTTGATATATATATTCGGTTACCGCGACGATATGAGTGGCATGTAAGCCGTAGGGAACGTTGATGTGATCAAGTGAACTCGCTTGATATCCGAGTAACAAATCAAAGACTGGTATTTCTGGGACTGAGTCCGGGTCGTTTGGGTCGGTACCTTCCGACTCTTCATTTAAATCACCGATCCCGTCTCCATCTGTATCGAGCAGATAGTCGCGATTCTCCAGGTCAAGACTGGCTGGTGGCGAAGTGACCTCATCCTTGAACCATACCGTATCCACTATAGATAACCAATTCATGTCCATCGCAGAGCCCGTATGGATCACGACATTGAAATGTGCTGTTCCGGTTGGCAAGATTCCCAAGCTAATAGTCTGGGTATTTTCCAGCTTCTCCTCACCTGGTTCTAGCGCATCAAGCTCAAAAGTGAACACAAACGCAGAATCGCCATCAGTCGTAAGCAAACCCACTGTTGCGTTCATATCTTCAACCGCTTGGTCCATGTTATTCCTTATCCCGTAGACCAAAGTTGCGGTCTTTCCATCGGAGCTCTGCAATGTGCAGGGACACTCCAACGTGACCTCGCCGAACTGCGCTTGCGCACTCACGATCAATCCAGAAATCCCCATGAACAAAGAGAGAAGAAGACGATATTTCATAGAGTGATACCTTGTTTCAGGACTGAACAATCGACCTACGAGGCCTAGAGATAGGAAACTGCTAATCGGTTCTTTGCGGTACATATTCCGCGTCCTCATACCATCGTTTAGAGGTACCCACATCAGGTAAGGTGGGATCCTTCGTGACACCCAGACTGGACCCAGGGACTAGCAATCCAATGTCACCACTCGCAGTGAGTTCATAACTACCCACTGTAGTGGACACATAGGCTAAAGTGCTCTTCGAGTCATAGGTGAGAATAAGTCGTTCAAACACTTCTTCCGATGGGTTCGGCACTGCATGGATTGTGGTGTTGCCAAAACTATCCGGCGTAATCCGTTCGACGAGAGCATCATAGGTCTCATCGTTCTGAGGGATGTGGACTTCTACCGGCGTGCCGAGTAGCCATTCCTTGTAAAGATCGCTAACCCGAACGTGAATTGCACCTTCAGGTAGTTTTTTACCTGGAGCTAAGGTAGGCTGTTCGTCATCACCGAGCTGAAACCAGGCTTGCTGTACCCTTCGAGGTGGGAACTGAGTACCGTCAACTGTCCTAGCAGGTGGGTTTGAAGAAGCAATGGAATGTGCTTCGTGATCCGTTTTATCTTCTACAAACCGAACCGTCGTAGGTTCTGAATCGACCCAAAAGACCAATCCCACTACCAGCGCTATACAGCCTACACCGAGTATTGAGCCATATACCGAGATTAATCTGGTGCTCTTTTGTGCCATGTAGCCTCCTGCTCATTGCTTATATTTGACAAACTTTAGTGAATGCAATCACTCACAATCAATAGATTGTCCCGGCTGAGTACGGCCTAAATGGCTAGGTTTATCTGATTCATTCCTCGAATCTTACAAAGACATAACCGCCACATTGAAGGTTAGGCAGAGTGGGGTGAACTCGCTGGCAAATCCTTTGAGTTACCATGTTCTAGAACTCTCAGTTAGAACACCTATACTCCGGCTTGATGTCGTTGCAACACTCAACGTAGTAGCCTAACTTGAACAGTATTAATTTTCCGGCCACAGATTCGAGATGTCCAGTCGGTGGTCGCTAGAGCCATCCATTTCATCTATGAGTCGGAAATCTTGACCCATAAGCAAGAACACCATCGTTCGATATGTGTCAGTGATCCGATCAGACTGCTTAATCGTGACAATGTAATCCAATTGCCCATCCTGGTCCATGTCTCCGGCACAACCTATCGTCAAGCCACTCAGCAATTCGTCCTGAAAACTACCTAAAGTGATTGTCCATTGACCCTCAATGCTTTGCCTGAGTGTGTTCTTCAATTTCACAGTACCGTCGGAAACTCCATCCGCGGCATCTAAATCGTGTAATTTGTCAAGCCCGACTGAATACACAGACACATTCCTAGCGATAAAGTCATCCGTTGGCGCTGCTTCTGAAACCAACAATCTACCAGAGCCATTATTCTCTGCGTCGCGGCATACGACTAAATTTTGAGTCCTCGGAAATGCCCAAATACCTGACCCAGCATTGGGGTTAATTTCTGTAATGACACTATCGGTTGTACCATCCGCTGAATCGAGTGAACCCAAGCTGTCGACATCCACCAAGAACGAGTCGCTACGATCGCTAAATGTGAGATAGTGCGTGGCAGAGCCGTCGAAGGCTTGACCGAAGGGCAAACTGCCATGCGAAGATTGCGTTAGGTGGTTAAACTCCTCAATCTTGTATGAACCAGGCTGGCGATACAGCGGCCCTAAATCGATCAATCCGTCTTCTGTGTCATCTTGTGCATCTGCGGTGTTTAGAGTATCGGATTGAATGACGTACACCAGGTCGCTATCAGGCTGACTCAAGACAAAATCATCCGCACCGTCTTGATTGAAATCCGCAATCCGATGACCGATCGTCCCAACTACCCCATCTTGGAATGCGGTTTGTTCTGGGTAGATTGTCAGGACATTCTCTTGGGTAAGTACTTCATCCAGCGATAATTTTGTATCCGCTGAGTTTTCTAAGGTCTGATTAATAGCATCTAAGGAAACTATATAAGCAGCGCCAATGTCCTCCCGATTACCTTGTCGTGGTTGACTCAGTAGCGACGAAATAAGGAGAGCGGACACATCCTCTCCAAAGAAATCGTGAAGTATTTCGGTGGAATAACCCAAGCCTTGGTCATCTGATTCGCCGTGGACCATGATGCAATCGTTATTCTGAACACATCGAACATAGTCAACTTCGCTGTCGCCCAAGCCGTCAAGCACGTCAGCTGTTGCAAGGTGCTCAGTCGGTAGCAAGTAGACTGCACCTCTCCAAAAATAGTCGTCTGGACTACTGATCACTATGTCTGGTTCATCGTCGCCGGTCAACGGTGTGGCAACACTAGAAAAAGACTTGGGACTGGGAAAGCCTCTACGCGCATTAGTGAATTTCCAGCTATTCAAACGTTCCTGAATCCGATTCAGTTC
>MPMU01000110.1 GCA_002238665.1 Gammaproteobacteria bacterium bin55 | reverse complement strand
ATGAAAGCAATTATGGTCATGTACGATTCCCTAAACCGGCACATGTTGCCAAACTACGGGTGTGATTGGACGTTAGCTCCTAATTTTCGACGGCTAGGTGAACGCGCAGTTACCTTTGACAATCATTACGTCGGCAGTATGCCATGTATTCCAGCCAGGAGAGAATTGCACACAGGACGGCACAATTTCCTGCACCGAGCATGGGGACCTTGGGAACCATTCGACGATTCAACGTTTACTCTAATGAAAGAGAACGGTATCTACTCACACCTTGCTTCAGACCACTATCACTACTGGGAGGATGGTGGTGCGACATATCACCACAGATATTCAAGCTGGGTCAATGTGCGTGGACAAGAAGGTGATTCCTGGAAAGGCGAAGTCAAAGATCCCGATTACATTGAGCACCTGGGTCGTGTGTCTCGTCAGGATCAAGTGAACCGAAAGTACATGCAAGAAGAGAAATTAACACCTCAAGCAAGGACGTTTGCGGAAGGCCATGACTTTCTCAATCACAACTGGGAGGAGGATAACTGGTTTCTACAAATCGAGACTTTTGATCCTCACGAGCCATTCTTCACCTTGAAGCAGTGGAAAGACAAGTACAACCATGACTGGAATGGGCCGCACTTCGACTGGCCAAAGTACCAACGAGTAACTGAAGATCCCGACGCAGCTGAATATCTTCGCTATCAGTATGCTGCTCTGTTGACTCAGTGTGACCACTATCTTGGCACCGTGATCGATTTCATGGACGAGCATGACATGTGGGATGACACCATGCTCTTAGTTGTGACAGATCATGGCTTCCTGCTAGGTGAGCACGACTGGTGGGGTAAGGGTGTTATGCCTTGGTATAACGAAAACGCACACATCCCATTCTTCGTTTGGGATCCGAGAACTCAGAATAAAGATGTCCGCCGACAGTCCATTACACAGACGATTGACATCGCACCCACACTTTTGAGTTGGTTTGGAATTGATATTCCACAGGACATGCAAGGATCAGATCTGCGTGGGTTGAACGAGAACGACACACCCGTGAGAGATGCTGCCATTTACGGTATGTTCGGCGGCCATGTGAACATCACAGACCTCAAGTACTGTTACATGCGAGCGCCCGAAGACGCCAACGCATCTTTAGCGCATTACACTCTCATGCCAACACACATGCGTAGTCCATTTAGTCCGCAAGAACTTGCGCAGATGACCTGGCACAAAGGCTTTTCGTTTACGAAGGGATGTCCTGTGATGCGTATACCCGCACCCATGGCTGGAATGGGTCGAATTTTCAACACCCAGCTTTTCGATCTGGAGAAAGATCCCGGCCAGCTGAATCCGATTCGAGATGAAGCGATCGAGAAGCAGATGATCTCAAGAATGCGTGAATTGATGTATTGGAACGAAACCCCGCCTGAGCAGTTCGAACGTTTGGGGATCGATCCCTAGGCTACTTCATCGACCCAAGCAAGGACTTTTTAGTCTGGATTCCTACTAAGACCTTATGTAATCTACCCGATGGATGTATAACGTAGGTCGTCGGAATAATCTTCGGTTTCGATAAGTCCCACCGAGCAGACGGGTCATTGAGCAAAGCTGGAAATCTGATGCTCATCTTCTCTTTAACTGCGTCCAGTTTCTCGTCCTGATTTTCGTCGTAATCGACTCCAAGTACCACGATACCGTTGGTATTTCGACGGGTGTGGAACTCATTCAATATTTCGACCTCCTCGTAACAGGGAACGCACCAGTGAGCATAGAACGAAACAATGACCCATTTGCCGTACCAGTCTGACCAATCCCCTTTGTAGCCGTCATCTAATTCCACCGATCCGGATGGATAGGTCTCCTCTGAAGCTGGATCAACTGAACTTTCCTGAGCATGGCTAGCATGCGTCAGTAACGCTACCGCAATAAACAGGACTAGACATCGAGCTATACGCTCGACAATAAAGCGTTTCAACACTAGATCTGCGTTATTGACCCTTGAATTCAGGACGAGGTTTACCTTCAAATGCGGCCCGCAAAGCAAGTGCTGCGTCCTCAGTTCCCATCAGTTCTCTAAATAATTCAGATTCACGCCGTAACCCTTCTGAGAGTGGCAACTCAATACCTTCTCGAATAGCTCGTTTAGAGTTTGCTAGTGCGCGGGGAGCCCGTTGTGCTAGATTGGCGGCAAAGGAGGCTACTTCACTTCGATAGGTCTGGAGATTGTTAGAAAATACTCGAGAGACTATGCCGTGCTCAAGTGCAGCCTCAGGTCGCATGATCTGACCATGCAAAATCAAATCCAGTGCCTTACCTACCCCTATTAAGCGCGCGAGTCGTTGTGTACCACCGCCACCCGGTAATATGCCAACACCAGTTTCCGGCAATCCAAGATTGAAAGCCCCTTCTCGTGCTAGCCGAAAGTCACAACTCAAAGCAAGTTCCAGGCCACCACCCATCGCCATGCCGTTAATCGCGGCGATCGTAATGGCATCCATTCCTTCCAATAGACGCATGGCACCTGCTAATCCTCCAACTCTTCTAGGCGTTTGGGATGAGCTAGGTTTTGGCGTAAGAACTTCGCCACCAACCAATCTCTCCGAGGAGACTGCGAGTTCACCTACTTCATAATGACGAACGAAAATATCGTCTGATGCACCGGTAAGCACTATGACTCGGACGTCGCGGTTGTTTGCTAACCCTTCAAGCTCCTGGAATAATGCCCGGGAACCCGCGGCATTGATAGTGTGCGTAGGTGGATTGCTTAACGTTAACGTGGCAATGTGATTTTGGATGGAACTGGTTACGTACTCTGAAGTCATTAGTTCTCGCTTTTAGCCTTCGTGCATGTGTGATTCGATCTCTGTCAGGATCGTAGGATCATCGATTGTAGACGGAATCTTATAGGACTCTCGATTACCAATTTTGCGAATGATCTGTCGAAGAATCTTGCCTGATCTAGTTTTAGGAAGTCTGGGTACTACAAGTGCTCGCTTGAAATTTGCGAAAGCTCCGACATCCTTACGGACCATCTGGACCAACTCAGCCTGAAGATCCTCCGCCTTTACATTAAGTCCATCTTTTACCAGCACTAATCCGACAGGAATCTGTCCTTTATCCTCGTCGTCCAACCCTACAACAGCACATTCTGCCACAGCAGGGTGGGAAGCCACGACCTCCTCTAATTGGCCGGTCGAAAGTCGATGACCTGCAATATTCATGACATCGTCTACTCGACCCATGATATAGACATAACCATCTTCGTCCTTGTACCCGCCATCTCCCGTCAAGTACCAACCTGGATATTTAGACCAGTAAGAGGACTCGTACCGGGAGTGATCTCCCCATATCGTCGCTAGATTGCCCGGCGGCAGTGGACCTTTTACAACCACATTGCCTTCTTCGTTGGGTGCGCACTCTTCACCCGATTCGTCGAAAATTCTCAGGTCATAGCCTGGAACTGGGAAAGTGATTGAACCGGGGCGCATCTCATGTAAGCCATAACCGATCATGTTTGCACAAATCGACCAACCACTTTCCGTCTGCCACCAGTGATCGATGATCGGCCGTTGTAGATGTTCCTGCAACCAGTACCATGTGGTTGGATCAAGCTTCTCACCTGCCACGAACACATACTCAAGACTAGAAATGTCGTAGTTCTCAAGTAATTTGCACTCTGGATCTTCCTTTTTCACCGCTCGAAAAGCAGTCGGTGCGACGAAAAACGTCTTGACTTTGTACTCTGAAATCACCCGCCAAAACGCACCTGCATCCGGCGTTCGGACCGGTTTACCTTCGTAGAGAATGGTCGTACACCCTTTAATCAGTGGTCCGTAAACGATATAGGAGTGCCCGACTACCCAGCCAACATCTGAAGATGCCCAGAACACATCGCCACGATCGCATCCATAAATAGCGTCCATGGTGTAATTCAGTGCGACTGCATGACCACCAGAGTCCCTCTCTACACCCTTAGGTTGTCCAGTCGTTCCAGACGTATACAGAATGTACAAGGTGTCAGATGCTCCCATGACTGTGTAGGTCACAGGACTGGATTTTGCTTCCCAATCCACCCAATCAATGTAGTCGTGGTTCTCTACACGCTGAGCCTCGCGTTGCAAGAGAATCTTGTGTTTGGGTTTATACGAAGCAAGTCGAATCGCTTCTTCGACTAGTGGTACATACTCGATGATCTTGTCGAATTCAATACCACAGGTAGCAGTGAGAATCACATCCGGCATCGCATCGTCAATGCGAAGTGCAAGTTCATTCGCGGCGAACCCACCAAAAACGACTGAGTGAATTGCACCAATTCTCGCGCATGCAAGCATGGCGACAACAGCTTCGGGCACCATGGGCATGTAAATAATGACACGATGACCTTTGGAGACACCAAGATCGGAAAGACCACCAGCAACTTTCTCTACCCGACTGAGTAATTCAGAGTACGTAAATGATTGCTTGGTACCTGTCGCGGGAGAATCGTAAATCAATGCGGCTTGGTCGCCGAAGCCAGACTCAACATGGTGGTCAAGTGCCAAATACGAGGTGTTTAACTCTCCGCCCGAGAACCACTCTCTTTCTTGTTCGCTCTCCAGGGTGAGAATGCGTTCGGGAAATTTAAACCACTGAATCTTCTGTGCCTGTTCGCGCCAGAACGCTTCAGGATTCTCGAGCGATTGTTGGTAAATCTTCCTATAGGTTTCATTCATGGACAATTCACAGTTCTCTACTGCAGATTCAGAAATCTCAAATATAGATTACGATTCAACGCACTTGACACTGACCTCAATCTGAATCTCCATCAGGTCAGTCCTACATAGTGTAAAAATTAATCCAATAGGAAAAACGGGTGTTTGAAGTAAGTCAATACCCGATTGATATCCGCATTATCTGTTCAAACCTATTCAGATTTGTGCTTAACGTATTTGTAATTCAGAGACTAGACAAAACTGTTATTAGTCGTTCGAATTGATCGACGATCCACTCACTTGCTTCATCCCATTCATCTTCCTGTTCCAGCACAAAATCTCTGCGTAGAACGATTGAATCATTCTTTTCACTACAAATCTTTGGATCGCCTTCAACAATTTGATCCGGCATTTGTTCAGTGATAAACCAGGATACGCTTTCCATTCTCTGTCGACTCTCGATCGACTCGACTCTAGTACTTACCCAAATTCGACACTGGAATTCTTTCTCCGACAAACTAATCACAATCTTATCGCCAAAAGCATTACCCAAATCGACGCGTTGAGTTCTACCTTTCCAATTTTTCGGATCATTGATGTATTTCCCTAACCTTGCTTGTACCTTGCTCCAAAACTGTGATTTAAGATCTTCATTTAGTAGCTCTACTTCAATTTCTACTTCGCATCTTTCGCCTAGATTCAAACAACGTTGAATTGATGCTTGGTGATTTGGAGCATCTACATAAATTGCATAATCTTCAAAATCTGGGACAGGTGGGATCTTAGCCCTATTTGCAATTGTCCCAGTTAAACTCGATTCCGTTGATATCAAATCCTGGTATTTCGAATCCCCTAGCAATCGTTGGATGTTCGACGAGTTGTTACGCAGAAGACCGCTCGTTACGTTTAAAATCAACTTACGACCTATGGATTCGTAGTGCCAGTCATTTTCTTCAATGCGCCATCTAAATTTTGCGGTATCGTTTCGGATCGTCTTACTTTGCGTAGATTTAAAAACCCAAGGCCATTGTGACAGAATTCGCTCCGTAAGATAATCTGATCTTCGCTTTAGCGCTTCTTCATTCCACTCTGCTTCCTCTGCGATCCGCTTAGTAATGCCTATCGGACTTTTTTGATATTCCAATTGTTTTTCTTCAAATGGAGCTGCCCCCATTTCCGAGTTTTTCGAATCACTAGACAGTGTTAAATTTGCGAAAGTGTCCTTAAAGCGCTCGTGTAACTCATTAGCCGAAGCACCCAATCTATCTCGCCATGGCTTGGTTAGAGTTCGAGGCATGATGTGCTCAATAGTCAAGCGGTCCCGAGGAGGAGATTCACCCGGGTGATCCTTCTCCATGAGAGTGCACAGAATAGCTTTAGTAGGCCTAGTTCGGGCTCCACCATACACAATTTGCCTCTCTATGCCCTCTCTGACATCTTGATCTCTTGGAATCACCAAGTTTCTGTCCTTAATAAGCTCAAATTGCTGATTCCAAAATGAGACAGCACCTTGATCGCTCGTTGGCTTCTTGTTCGATGCCAATTGTGCAATGACCTTGCTCAGTCCGTGTGTCGGTTTTCCCGTCAACCAAATTCTCGTGATCCAAGAGCTAATCAACCCAAGAATTTTGGCTAGTTCATCCATTGAAATAACTTCATTTCTAGGTAGCGCGTCATACATCAAACGCAATGCTAGCGGCCTATAAACATCAATACCTAGTGCTCGTAAATGTCTAACTTCGGATTCAATCTTCTTATTCGGATGAGGCCCAAGAGTACCTGTTAGGATTCCGTACAGCCTTGCAATCAACGCTAGTTCGCTACATAGTTCTCCCCTGTCCTCATGACGGTTGTTGTCGATTGCCCACCGACGAAAAGTTTCATACGTACTATTCGTACGTACGGCAGTTCCTCTTCTCCACCTCATGAAATCAAGGAAAAAATGATCAACTGGACTAGATGAACGTTCGGCACCTAACGACTTCTCAATATCCAACCAATGCTGCTCGTAATATTCTCTCTGTTGTTCTTCAGGTAGCCCAATCAGCAACCAGTTCTTAACTTTTTCACTCTCGGTAAGTTGCTTCCCTGTAGCATTCAGACTTTCAAAGATCTGTTGTGGATCATCGGTTGAGTGAAGGCCAATGCTGACTACAGTGAGCCTTTCCAATCCACTTAACAAATCTCCTATGTCGCACTTATTTACAAATCTCTGAACTGTTTTCCATGCTTGGGCGACTGCACCACTGCCCTCAGGTATACCTTCGATTCCACTCCGGTACTCCTTTTGATCTGGTTCCTGGAGACACAGTTTGTATCGGTTATCTGGGTTAGCATCAGGATTCATAAGTCTCCCATTCCTTACGATTTCTGGCGTCCAGTCTCTACAAGGTCCTTCTTTCTCTAATTTGTTTGCAATGCACGCTAAGAAAATACTAATTGTCGTGAGCCTTTGTTGCCCATCAATCACCTGTATCGACGGTAATACTCCCGCAGTACCAGTTTTAGAATAGGTCAATAGAGTTCCTCCGTAATGTGTTGAATCAGAGTTGGCTCTACCGATGGTCATAAGATCTTCACCTAGTCTCTCAATATCGGTCTTACCCCAACAATAACGTCTTTGCCATAGCGGAATGACGTAGCGAACAGCTGTATTAAGTAGCTGAAGAAAAGGCATGTCTTGAGCTTGCATAAATTACTCTCCCTCGAAAATTCGACTATGCTAAGTAATCGACTTCAAAATTAAGACTAGCGTCTGATTGTCTATAGAAAAACCTGCCATACGCTAAATTTGATCAACCTACGACCCCAGCAGATCGCAACTCTTCTATTTTGTGGTTGGACAAACCAATATCTGCTAACACCTCTGCGGTGTCCTGACCAGGAATCCTTGCACTCCCCGTAACACTCGCTTGCGTTCGACTAAACCGTGGTGAAGGTGCCGGTTGAGTCACACCATCAACGTCAATGAATGTCTCGCGATGTTTGTTGTGGGGATGGTCCGGCGCTTCCCAAATCGATAGTACAGGAGCAAAACAAATATCCGTGCCTTCCATGATCTGGCACCATTCGTCTCGAGTTTTAGCTCTAAAAATTGCTTCTAAAGTCTCGCGCTTCTCAGGCCAAGAACCACGGTCCATTTGTGATTCAAAGTCTTGTGCATTGACACCTGAATGCTGTACCAACAACGCGTAAAACTGCGGTTCTATCGAACCAACACAGATGTGTTTTCCATCGGCGGTTTCGTAGGTGTTGTAGAAGTGAGAACCACCATCCAACAAATTTGCTCCGCGTTCTTCAATGAATCCGCGATCTGTCATTCCGAAAAACATCGCCATGAGCGACGCGGCACCGTCCACCATCGCAGCATCAACCACCTGTCCTTCTCCGGATTTTTGTGCTTCTAGCAATGCACAAACCATACCGTATGCAAGTAACATCCCACCTCCACCGAAATCACCTATTAAGTTGAGTGGAGGAACTGGTTTACCGCCAGGTTCGCCGATTGCGTGCAGAGCGCCTGCCAGTCCAATGTAGTTAATATCGTGACCTGCAGCGTGCGCGAGAGGGCCAGATTGTCCCCAACCAGTCATGCGTCCGTAGACGAGCTTCTTGTTTCGAGCCATACAATCTTCCGGTCCCAACCCCAATCGTTCCGTAACACCCGGTCGAAATCCCT
>MPMU01000109.1 GCA_002238665.1 Gammaproteobacteria bacterium bin55 | reverse complement strand
TTGCTGTCGTAATTTCGCAACAGCACTTTGGATGTCATAAGGTCTGATCTCCGCATTAAGCGCTTCTTTTAAAGTTTCATAGAAGGTTGGTTTACCGAGCGAACGGAGAAGCCGAGCCGCAACTTCACCAATTTCTTCTCTTGTTGTATCCGTCAAATTTCCTTCCAAATTTAGAGTAAGAGACTCGAACCTAAGTTTCCTTAATGCCTCGACATGCCAATGACCTGACTCAAAGATCGAATACAAACTTCAACATGAACAGACCAGCGATGATGGCCATGGCTGGATGAATATCACTGATCTTACCTGAGAATAACTTAGCCATTACATAGCAGATAAATCCAGTACCAATGCCGGTCGCGATGGAAAATGTCAGTGGAATCGAGATAGCTGTGACAACGGCTGGAACAATCTCTGTCAAGTCGTCCCAATCAATCGATTGGAGAGACTGCACCATGATGCAGCCTACGAATAGGATCGCCGGAGCAACAGCAAATGCTGGAATCGCACCTGCCAAAGGCTCAAAAAGCAACATCAGCAACATGAGCAATCCCACAATCACGGCCGTAAGACCGGTCTTGCCACCAGCTTGCATGCCGGACGCACTCTCGATATAGCTCGTGGTAGTGGAAGTTCCCATAAGTGAACCAACTACAGTTGCTGAACTATCTGCAAGAAGCGCGCGTCTGAGTTTTGGAATCTTCCCTTCTCCAGACATCATCCCAAATCGACCAAGTAGTGCGACCAAAGTCCCATTCGTATCGAATAAATCCACTAATAAAAACGAGAAGATGACAACCAGCAATCCGATTTCTAACGCACCCAGAATGTCCAAACTTAAGAACGCTTCGGTGTGTAGCGATTGGATGGCCACTACCCCAGTCGGTGGATCAGAGATGCCTCCTACCCAACTAATGATCGAGATTACGAGGATGACACCAAGGATACCTCCTGGGATTTTCCGGTTCTCTAGTGCCAAAATCACCACGAACCCTACCAAGACCAGCAGTACCGACCACCGGGTAAGATCGCCTACCTGGACCAGATTTACTGGATTATCCTGAATGATCCCTGCACTTTGAAGCGCTAAAAACACTAGAAAGAGGCCAATACCTGACGCAATCGCAAGTTTTTGTGACTTAGGAATGCTGTTGAGGATCCACTCGCGTACGGGTAGATACGAGAGAATCATGAAGAGAACACCTGAGCAGAACACCGCACCAAGTGCTACCTGCCACGGAATACCTTTATCTAAAACGAGGACTGTTGCGAAATAGGCATTCAATCCCATTCCTGGTGCCAATGCGATGGGGTAGTTCGCCCACAATCCCATAAGCAGACAACCGAATGCTGCGGCAACACAAGTTGCCACATACACGGAATGAAAATCCATTCCTGCGGAGGAAAGTATGGCTGGATTCACGAACACGATATAGGAGAGCGTGAAAAACGTGGTCACACCCGCGATTACTTCCGTATGTACGGAAGTTTCCCGTTCCTTCAGTTCAAATAGTTTATCGAGAATAGGAGGTGTGGACATAGACCTGCCAACATAAGGTGAGTATCAGCGACTGTACTTCCTCTGATTATAGAGGGAACAAATAGACCAAAACAGGAATGTCGTAGGGAGGGTTGTACTCACCTTCCCCTTCCACGGTGAGTCGTTAATGACTCTGGTTAGAGTAGACTCACAGTCTCCCAGTTGAACCTGAGATTATTATTGGGAATGAGCGGACACAAGTTCTCTCAGAGCAGCATACCCGGTTACCCAAAAACACTTCAAGAGTGTTTTAGCCACTCAGTCCCATCGTACACTCTGGACCGGTACACGCCTCTTCTAATCCGTTTCGGTTCACGCCTTCAATGGCAGTGCGCATGGTTACACCAGCGTTGACTGCACCAGCGAGATCAACCATTGCTCGAATCGTTTCGTAGTCAATGCCTGCCTCTAGTGCCTTCTCAATCCTGCCACCGGTACAAGCGATACAACCTCTTGTCAGCGTAACAGCTAATCCAATCAGGTGCTTCTCGCGATCAGTGAGCGCGTTTGATGCTCCTGTTGCCTCAAGAGTCTTTGAAATGACAAATTCCGAAGGATCCATGGGTTGAAATCTCCTGTGTGTTTAAAAAAGTGAATTTTGAAAAAAACTGCTAAGCCACCTTTAGCGCGACCTGCTTTCGTGGGATAGGCGCGAAAGATGAAGGGTCCCACCTTCGAGTGCTTAGATACTTTATGACAGCACGTAATCCTGCCGGTGTATTCAAAATCTCCAGCGCTTCGCAAGCCACCGCAGGGGTATAACCGGTATTTTCCTCTAAAGCATCGATCAGTGCTTGCTCAACGCCATCCGGCACAGAAGAACCAATGACTCTCGTCCGAAGAGCCCATGCAGCAACATAACGCACCTGATTTTGGATGGTCCAATTACCACCAAGTTTTTTCTCGCCCATTGCAGCGTACTGCCAATCATCTGGGGATTCGGTCAGTAGCCGGTGTAGTCTCGTCACCGTGACTTCCGTGTAATTATTGAGTGAGCAGAGCGCATCAAGCGCCGCTCGGACAACGCAGTCCAGTGGTTCGTCCAATAACATGCCGACCCTATCGGCTATCTCAGAAGGCACTTCACACCCGATTTCACTGATCGCATACGCGGCATTCATACGTATCCACGGATCCTCGTGCTTCAGCACTTCAACCAACACATCCAGAGCCGGTAAACCGACGGCGCCGAGTACGATGGCGAGGTCTTCCGGTACAAACTGTCTCTTCGTAAATTGGCGCAAAAGTGGGTCCTTTGCCATAGCGTAGTAACCCCGATCTTCGGGTGGCGGCGACTCATGTCGACCTTTCCCAGCGCAACCTAGAAAGTAATCAACGAGCAAAGGGATGTCTTCTTGTGTGCTCGCGCTCAACCTATACATCGCCTCAAGCCTGCCAGCGTTGTTTTTCGATGCAAGCCTTTGTAGGTCTTCTCTAATCGCTTTAGAACTAGGTGTAGAGATATTCTCTTGCCTGGACTTCCCACAAATCCAATTCCAAAGTGACAACCATGTAGTAGGTAAATTGTCTGTGGTCAATCGATCTGGCGGAGTCCGCCATTCATCATTGACATGATTCCAAACGGGCTCACTTGGATTTTTCATTCGCAACGCGACAAATTTCAACATGTAGCGACTTTGTCGAGTCTGATTCGGAGTTCCAGCATGACCCAGATCAAAGGCAGCAACGATGAATGATCCGGCTTTTCTAGGTTTGAATACCACTTGCTCCGGAACGATGTGGTTCAACGTAGCGTAGAGATGTGATCCAGCAAGGACCCTGGTAGGTCCCATCTCAATCGGTGTATCGTGAGGAAAGTAAAACACGTTAATCGCACGAAACGTGTGCCAGCGACTGCGAGCACCTTTTGAATGTCCGTCCTGATGCCATCCTGATCCGGAAATCGAGCCTTTGCCCATCACCGGTTGATTCTCAAATGCATCGATTTCACCCAACTCAACATCCTCAGGTAACGGTTCACTATTGTGTGGAAATCGGTGAGGTGCCCAAGAAAAATCTGGACCTAATATGCTCTTTAGCGCTCCATTAAGTACCGGTGAATCAAGGAACTCTTGTAACAGCGGGATACGTGGGACTAGATTGTCTCCTAACCACCGCATTTCCTTCTTCAACGCATGATCTAACTCTGCGGTTACGGTCGCATGAAACTCGTCAGACAGTTCGGATTGCAGTTCAATCATCCCGTCTGTGATGAACAGCTGAACCTGTTCATCAGAGAGCAGATGTGTGTAAGGTTGTGACATCTTTTCCAAACTCGTTTACGCCAATTACTTACTTACGATTCCAAGTGAGAACAACACCGATGAATCGAGGATCAGTTAACGTCGCATCCTGGTAGTAACCTGCGTCCCAACCATTTGATTCAAGTTCCATCATACCGATTGAATCCAATATATTTTCGATGAAGAAGCTAGCCGTGTACTCTCCAGATTCTGAAGTCCACGTCGCATTTGCATCCCACCGACCATATGAGTCAAGGACATCGTTTGGAATATTGTGAATCCGGTTAAATCGTTCTCCTGTAAACGAATAGGTAGTGGATAACACTAGATTACTTCCGTTAGCTAGAGATCGCTGGTAGTTGCCAGTAAGAGACCACTTGTGGTTCGGCATATTCGGCAATTCATTACCTTCAAGATCGAATAACGAACTCAGATATCGAGTTTCCGTTTGGCCATTAATTGGATTTGTGACGGTGACATTTTCGAATGTTTGTGCAGGATTGACCGGATCACCTACCATAATCTCTCCCAGCGAGGAATTCTGATATGCGTAAAAACCAGTTACACTGAACTGTCTATCGAAATGGTAGGTACCTTCAACTTCCAGTCCAAAAAGGCTGGTATTCGGTAAATTCTCGATTACGAATACTTCGCGTAACGTAGGTTCAAATAACCGAATGAGCACGGGTTGTTGGTAGTTTGCGAAGTCATACACGTAGCCCGAAATCAATAGACGTAATCGATCTTCCTGCAGATCAGCTTTATAGCCTAACTCGTAGGCTATGAGTTCTTCGTCGTCGTACTTTTCGTAACCTTCCGGCGCACCAGGAGAAATCCCTCCCGACCGATAACCGGATGCTATTCGCCCATATAGGAGTTCATTTTCTGACCTTTGATAGTCCACCGCGAGATGTCCCGTGACCTTCTTGAACGTTTCTTCTTGTGGACTTGCCAACTGGTTGTACCGTGCAGGGTCAGTCAGTCGGAAATCTGGTGGATCGCCTCTGAACCCAAAAATATCAAAGTCCGCCGCGAACCATACATCGTCCTGTAACAGGTTCTTGATGTCTCGGGTAAATCTCAAACCAGCGTTGGCCGACCATGCTTCGTTGAAGGTGTAGCTCGTTTGGCCAAATAGCGCTGAAGCTTCAACCGTTCTCATGTTTTCAAGGTTAATTTGTTGCCCGGATCCATCGTTAACGTGTGCAGTCAGGAATTCGTTCGGATTCTCAGGGTCGAAAATAATCTTGTCTGTACCAATTAGGTCTAGCCACCTCATACCAGTAAAGGCCATAAGCAAATCATCAGTGCTCGTATTCGCAGCTCTGCTTCCTCTATTGAATATCCGAATAACATTAGAGGTGTCTTGATCCATGTAAAAAACACCTAGGAGCGTAGAGCTCTTCTCAGTATCAAAAGATAGATGCAATTCGTGAGTCAATATGTCAACATCAAAATCCGCATACACGATGGAGTCACTAAACGGCAACATTGTGTGAGAAGATAAATATCGATCTTCCGCGCTACCTACGATGCTTGTACCATCAGAATCTTGTGCATGGAGACCAATTGAGACGGAAGATGCCCCCAAAATGTACCGAATATTCGTGGAAGGATTGAATTGGTAATCAGCATGTAGTGTGACCGCATCTCTCAAGACATCAGTATTTCCGCCACTGTTTAGGTCCACTATGTTTCGTAGATCACCGCCTGAAGTTGCGGGAGGTGCCGACCGCGGATACATGTAGTAGGTATTTCGTTCTTCGCTTGGATTACCATCCTGTGGATTAGGATGGAATTCCACGCTAGTATCTGGATACCGGACAGGTACACGTAACTCTGATGCTGAATCCTGTTCAAAGTGAGCATACCTCACATTGACATTTAGAGAATCTGTTTTAAAGGTGATTTGAGGTGCAATGTTCAAGTCACCTCGACCGCCAATGTCAGGTCCAGATATGTTTTCTTGGTTGCCGTCGCTTGACTGTGTTTCAACTGTTAGACGATACGCCAAAGTTTCCGAGATAGGACCCGTGACGAATCCATTTAAGCGATAGCCATTGAAACTTGACAACTCAGCTTGGTAACCGACATCAAAATCAAACTCAGGTCTCTTGTTGATGTAGTTAATAGCACCCGCAACAGCATTTCGGCCGTAGAGCGTCCCTTGTGGCCCTCGGAGTACCTCTACTCTTTCAATATCGTAGAGTGAACTCACCACGCCGTATGGCTCATCAAAATACAGGTCGTTAGAGTACTGTGCAACGGCGACATCCCCACCTACTCCTCTGTATAGCGAGCCTATCCCACGGATGGTTGCGGGGCTATCTAAGCCAAATTGAAGGCCAGGAGTACGGACCTCAAGATCTTTGATATTGGTGATCTGGTACTTTTCAAGATCCTCGCTACTGAAAGCCGTAATTGAGATGGGTACTTCCAACAAAGAATCTTCAGTTCGTTGGGCTGTCACGGTGACTGTTTCCATTTCATAACCACCATCGGTGGATGCGCTTGTATCCTCATCTTCCGATTGTGCGAAAGCACTAAGACAGAAAATCTGCACAACTGCAATAAAGCAAACAGAAAAAAGCGACTTAAAACACCGTGATAAAATGCAAGATTGACCACCTACGCATCCAAGTGCCATGCTGTGTTTCCCCCAAACTCAAAAATTCAAAGCGCTAGGACAGGACCTGCACTAATGGAAGTAATTATTGCAGACAAACAGAAATTCGAAGAGAATCAACTACAGACAATGAGTAACTGCGGAATCAGTTCTTGATTGACAGATGATCCTTGTGGTTAATAACTGAAGTTCTATTCCGACAGTCATTTACGTCTAGTCACCTGCGCTTCACGGGGTGGGCTATGACGAATTGTGAATCTAGAGATTTCTGTAATCGAAATATGTAATCACGGACAACGCGTAAAACCTAGCTCGTACGAATTTGATTAATCAGAGTTGCTACAGTAAGCAACGTGTACGAAACGGAACACCCTGTTCCTCGATTCTTCCATAGAAGCACATTGACTTTTTCATCTTAAAACGTTATGTATCAAATATTTATGATGACTACCACTTCGGATTTTTCGTGAGAATCTAAGTTTTTAAACAGACTCAAAATATGTGAGTATTTCCCATTGGTGAACCCTCGAATTCAAAAATTCTCCTGTTTATTAGCACACTATTAGTGAACCAAATCTACACCCTGGTTGGACTTGATTGGGTTTAGTCGCAACCCAGAATCTATATAAGAGTTAAGAGCAACGATAACAGAAGCTCGCTCATTACCGTGGTCTTTGTAACAATAGCCAGGGTCCGTTCGAACCTATGTCTCGGACACGACCTCACGGTTATCTGTGTCACATCCACATGTACTCTGACAGGTCAATCGGAAAACAGTCTTCCTCAATATAGCTATCGTTTTTCGAGTTGAACCTTCAAGTCTCTCCCGACACTTTCCTCAAACCGCCAATGATCGTGTCGGTCGGCGTGGTACCGGACGGCAAACCGAAAAAGGACGCACAGACTCCATACATCGCTCCCATACATCGGGGTCGACACCTTGGTATCCACCATGAAGTCGGTAATGTAGACGTATGTGAGTCGTCAGAATCCTACATCATAAAGATAGACGAGTTCGTCAGACGGATCTATCAGGTAGAACTTCCCCTCGACCGCGGCAATACCGGACGCCGTGCTGTTCTCGCGAAGGAGTTCGAAATCACGTTCTGGAAGTCTCGTCCCATCGGTATCGTATGCATAGACTTTCAGGCTTACCCGATTACTACTTGAATACCTCGATCCATCAACGACATAGAATCTTCCGCGCGAGTGAGTGATTCCAGCTGGGGACGAATTAGATTCATCAAGGCTAAAGTCCAATCCAGGCTCGCGTTCCCCAAACCTGTTGTAGGCCACCACGCCACCTTTGCCTTCAATGATGTAGAAGATATCGTCGGCAAATACGATCTCTTTCCCTGCCGCTTCTAGCTTGAAATCGCTCGTCGGATCACGTTTGCCGTCCAATAGGTATGCGTAGACCTCATCGTTCTCCAGCACGAACAGTCGGTTGTCCGCAACGGTAAGCCCTGAGGGGTATTCATACCACGCAGTTTCGTCCTTCGGCGACAGGAAACAGCCATCTGGAAGGGTTTGAAAGTCCAAACTCAAAGCGCAGATTTGTGAGGTCGCAGTATCCTTAAAGGCGGAAAGCGAAGCAAGCACATAGAACATTCCGTCCGCATAGGCTAGATCTTTTGGGTATGCGTTGAATGATGATTTCAGGGACCTGATCACGTCATCGGCCATTGAAAATACAACAGGAGGCGAGAAGCTACCCATGCGGTCTTCCTGTCCATAGATGTAGACCTTGTCATCGGAAGCGTCAACGACGTAGAAGTTGCCTTCTCCGGCGGTAATGCCCGTAGCGTAGCTGTTGTACGCGGCAAGCTTAAAGGACTTACGATACCGAATGTTCTCTTCGTCAGCAACTACGCTACTGTCGAAGGAGGAGTGGGAGCGCAAACTGATCATGTGTACTATGCCGTCTACATACGTGATTCCCTGGGGGTTACTACCTCGTCCAAGCGGAATGACTCGGTCAAGCTCACCGTTCATTCGATACGAGTAAACATTGGTAATTTGGCGAGTTAACGATGTGTAGAAATCGTAAACTACATGTAGACTCCCGCCGCCATAGGCAATACCTTTGACGTCAGAAGAATGTCCCTTATTGGTACCCATCGGGTCATCTTCCACCAGTTGGAAGTCTTTTGAAGGTAACCGTTTG
>MPMU01000108.1 GCA_002238665.1 Gammaproteobacteria bacterium bin55 | reverse complement strand
GGTGGTACGTGGGACATGGAAACAGTCAAACACAACCGTGAAGTGGCCTATGCGATGACCAAAGTCGATACTGAGAGGTACGTTTACGATGAAGCGGATGCGAGTGGATTTGCTGCATTCGGTGTCTGTCCATGCCATGTAATTGGACCTCTGCTCTCTGCATCTCATCAGCGACCTTGGGCCTGGCAGACGCGGATTGGCGATATGCTAGAAGGCTATAGCCACGGAAAAATGATGTGGAATATCGTCGACGTTAGAGACGTAGCAGAAGCTCAACGCCTCATGGCAGAATGTGAAACCAACTCGAATGGTGATCGGTACAACCTGGTTTGCAAAGACGAATCTGGGCTGATATTACAAGAAGATATCCAAGACATACTGCGCGGTTACTACCCAGGTATTGGTATAGGTGGGAACTATCGAGAAGGTCCAACTCGTAGAGGACCGGTTGCGTTCCTAGAGAAGGTTGTGTCCCAGCTAAAGCATGAGCCTTACTCAGCGCGTCAGTCCATTAAAGACAATGCGGACTCGCTACTGGCTTGGGGTCTGGTGCAACCTCGCCCGGGTGCAGACAACTGGCAGCGTGAAGGAAAAGACCTCGGAATTCAATCGAGGTGGAGTCCTCACGAATATCCCGCGACGGACCCTGACCTTAAAAGAGCGTAAGCCAGAATATCGTTCGATCAAGCCTGCTTGAGTCAGCGCTTGCCAAATTCCTCTCGAATGACTCGGCGTAAGAGTTTACCTGTCTCGTTATAGGGTAGTTCATCCCAGAACTCGATCTTTTCCGGGACACGTGAAGAACGTAATTGGCTTTTCACAAGGGCTTGAAGCTCTTCCGTTGATACCGTTTGGTCGTGATTTAACTGGACGACTGCGACAACAGCCTCACCCCATTCTTCGCTAGGCACACCGATCGCTGCTGCGTCATGAATCGCATGGTGCTCTAAGAGAACATCCTCAATCTCGCCAGGAGAGAGATTTTCACCCCCACGGACAATTACATCGTCCGATCGACCTTCCAAAAATAGATAGCCAGCTGAATCGATATAGCCTGCATCTTTGGTCGGAAACCATCCGTCTGCGTCCACGACACTATCCCTACCCTCGTATTCACCGGAAATCTGTTCGCCACGAACGTAGATTTCACCGTGTACGTCTGAGCCAACATCATCACCACTGCTATCACGAACCGTGATTTCTACGCCTGGTACAGGCAGTCCCGCGGACGCCAATCGCTTCTGGACCGCTGGGTCGCCACTCGAGGAAGCAGATCGGTGTTCTTCGGGTCCAAGCACTGAAATCGTTGAGCTTGTTTCTGTCAATCCATACGCGTTGGTGAATTCCGTTTCTGGGAAGAGTTCCATAGCTCTTGCGATCGTAGGATGACCCATTTTCCCGCCACCATACGAGAGCGACTGAAGCATAGGTAGATTTGCAGTCTTCGCACCTTCAAGCGAGTCCACAATGCGAGTCAGCATGGTCGGTACAACGAAGGCCGTGGTGACGTTCTGCTCTCGAGCAATGCGTAGCCATTCTTCTGGCGTAAAGTTCGCTAACTGGACTACTTTTCGGCACGCGTATACCGAACTGATGACGGACGCGATCCCCGCAATGTGATATGGCGGCACACTGACTAAGGTGGCTTCATCTTCTTCCGCAGACATAAACTCGATTGTTTGCAGAATGTACGACACCAAGTGCTTCTGCCGCATGATCGCAGCTTTGGGTGTCCCCGTCGTTCCACTCGTAAACAGCAGGGAGGCTATGTCGTCAGGTTCAAAAGACCAAGACTCCTCGTTCTCCTGCTGTGGTTTGGTCGCCTGAAAGCTAGTTCGATCATGGACAACAAGGTCTTTTCGACCATTAAATACCGCAGCCCTATCACTGTCGGTGACCAAAACCGCGGGCTTGACGCGTTCGAGTAGTGCATCGATTTCCTGATTGGTCAAGCGATAGTTGATCGGTACATACGGAATACCCGCCCAACTTGAACTGAAAAGCGCAACAGGAATAGTCAGATTCGCGACATCCAGAACTACACAACGCGATGCTCCAGATTCCTTTAGAAGCTGTGCTTTAGCTTCGGCAGCCTTGAATAAACCACTGTAGGAGATCGACTGACCACTTGCCGCGTCATAAAACGCAGTTCGATCGCCACAAGCATCCTTTGCCATCTCGAGAAGCATCATGATGTTCATGCGTGCGCGACCTGTATACCGAGCCTAAAGAAGTGAATTGCCGGCTAGTGCCGGTCTATAACAGAGAACGGAGGGGGAGTTAGTCTGTTTTAGGTAGTTTTTTGGATTCTTTCAGTCTTAGAAGTTCACCGTCTACCGCCAATGAACCATCGCCTGGTTTCACGCATAGCAATTCGAGTGATCCATCCTCGTTCACGTAACGCTTGCCTATTGTCGTGCCGTCGGAATGATCAGGATTCAGATCTCCAGCGCCATTGCCCATGGGTACACCACCGCACGTTAGGACTACATCCGCATCCGGAGCTGAAATAACCATTACTTCCGTATTGCAGACACCGCTCTTAATACGCTGTCCTGTTGACAACTTAACCATGAAACCTAGACCCTACCCCAAAAACGAAGTGAAACATTTTAAATTTTTTTAGTGAACGCGCTGTGAATAGACCGTGAAACCGGATTCTCAATACCCTAATTGAAGGACTGAATTGGTGCTTTCAATTCCTCAATTTAGCAGAGGTGCGACGGCATCGCGTTCTTCGAGCAGCTCGTTCTCGGTGACCTTGATCCGACCCGCGGCGAACTCGTTCAAGGAAATACCCGACTCAACTCGAATCTCGTTATCGATGATTCTCACTGGATATGAAAAAATCAAGCCTTCAGTGATTCCGTATTGACCTTCACTCGGGATGGCCATACTGGTGATTTCATCGGTGCCATGCACCCAATCGTGCATGTGTTCGATTGCTGCATTGGCTGCCGACGCAGCGCTTGAGGATCCCCTTGCACTAATGATTGCGGCCCCTCTTTGTTGTATAGCCGGTAGGAATTGGTCTTCGTACCAAGACTGGTCGACTATATCTGTGGCAGATTTTCCACCTACCTTTGCTTCATACAGATTTGGGAACATCGTTGCCGAGTGATTACCCCAAATTGCTAGATCTTTAATGTCCTCAACTGCAGACGAAGTCTTATTGGCCAGTTGGGCAACTGCGCGATTCTGATCAAGACGAGTCATCGCTGAGAAATTAGCTGCACTCAAATTTGGAGCACTATTCATGGCGATAAAGCAATTGGTATTGGCTGGATTGCCTACCACCAGAACTTTCACATTGCGGTCGGCATGGTCGCTGAGCGCTTTGCCTTGAACCGTAAAAATCGCACCATTAGCCTCGAGTAAATCCTTCCGTTCCATCCCTGGACCTCTAGGTCGAGAACCCACTAAAAGCGCACATTCCGAGCCTTCGAACGCCTCTTCCACCACATCGGTTGCCACCACCTTTTTCACCAATGGAAATGCACAGTCCTCTAGTTCCATGACCACACCTCGCAGTGCATCCATGGCAGGTGGGATTTCCAAGAGTTGCAACTCAATAGCAACATCTTTACCCAACATTTCGCCTGACGCGATCCGAAACAATAGTGCGTAACCTATTTGGCCAGCTGCACCTGTAACGGTCACTCTTACGGGATTCGCCATTGATAAAACCTATCTGAAACTAAGACTAAAAGGGAGAGGGATGGTGTAGTTGAGTATCACGCGACTAGTCTTGATACTGGTGAAAGCGTACGCCTTCCTCCAGCAATTTTAAAACCGTTTTAACGACACGGGTAGCTTCAGAGGGTAACTGATCTCGTGCAAACCACGCAATATCTGAGCAGGATTCGGGTTCGCCAATCAGAGGTTGGCCCTCCCATTGCTCTGCTACGATGACAAAATCCACTCCACCTGGATATGGGAGCACAAGCTCGACGTTTCCAACGATCAGATCTATACCCGTTTCTTCTCTGCATTCACGGAACGCGGCATCCAATATGGCTTCATGATGTTCGACATGTCCACCAGGAAACGTGTAATGCCCATCTAAGAATCCTGTATTTGCTCGTTGCAGGAGCAGAACTTCCCGCTGATTGTTTTCGATGATAACTTGGACGATTTGAACGACTCGATCTCGATTACTATCAGGCATAAGTACATCTGACCATGACACCCCCACGGGAATGCAGATTTCTTGGTTGATTAATAAGTAGGATTGTGAATGGGTGGGATTGTAAAATCTCTCATTGAACGTGCCGTCTGTGCAACTATCAAGTCTACGGAAGTTCCCAATCGTGACTACTTGGAACTAGATCGTATGCAACTAGATTTTCCTTCGTACGTTTTCGTTTTCTCCGTACCTACCAACTCTATGGAATCCGTTGCTTCTATGGCTTCTTTACGGTGGTCAATATGACGTTTACGGTGGTCAATATGACGCTACCCTACTCTCGGCAATCTGGATTGTCTGCACCTTACAAAAAACTTTTCCGGATTCTGTTGGTTCTGTGTTTTATACAGCTCAGTGCGAATCCAGCATTGGCACAACAAGGTGGAGAAAAAAACGATGAGGGGATCCCTTCTAAGGATGAAAAGAAGGCTGTTGAGTTACCAAAACTCGCGTTAGACGCACCTGACCGACTCGAATATGTTGTAAATTTTCCTACTCTATCGCCTGCTGAAAGACGGGTAATAGAAACACCTCAGAGTCCATCCGGTCCTCTCAAAGTGGGTATTCACAGGGACCTACCGACACAAGCTCTAGGTGACCTATCTCCAAACTTGATTTGGCAACCTCTGGCGGACGGTAATTACGGATATTTCGAAGTCCACTCCCCGGAGGCTAAGACATTGCGACTGGGGCTCAAACTCCAGTTGCCAAAAGAGGCACGGTTACAAATCTACTCCGTGAACTCAAAGGGCGAAACGCTTGTAGAAGACCAGATAACCCAGCTTGAATTACTCAAATTTGGGGACGAGGTTTATTGGACCAACCACGTAAGTGGTGAAGTCATTGGCATAGAAATCAAAATCCCACTCGAGGCAAACACTCAGGACATCAACGTCGAGATCAGCACACTCGCTCATGGGTTCACTTCAGCGGAAACAAATTTCCGAGTACCTATCCAGCAGACATCCTGTCCCGGCCAAGTAGAAGCTCAGTGTGCACTTGATAACATGGAGGTTACCTCAGGAGCAGTCAATGCTAGTGTCAGGATTACCATTGAAGGACCTGGGTACACCGGCTTTTGCTCGGGCACATTGATACAAAATAGACGGAATCAGCCAATGCTTTTGACGGCGAATCACTGCATCTCTTCAGCTACCATCGCGTCAACGGTAACTACGTACTACTTTTTACAAAATTCAACCTGCACGGGTAGTGAAAGGCACAGTTCATATTCACAAGTCGGAGGGGGAGCTGATGTTCTTGTCAGGTCAGCTGCAGATGATGCCATCCTGTTGAAGCTCCGTCGTTCACCACCAAGCGGCGTCAACTATGCAGGCTACCGGACTACTGCCATAGCCCTCGGCGCGGATCTCGTCGGTGCACACCATCCAGGGGGAACTAGAAAGAAGTTTTGGTCAGGGAAATTTGACCATGGTGCAAAATGGTGGGGTTCTGTGGAAGGCATGGCAATAAAGATGGACAAAGGGCGTATCACAACTGGTAGCAGTGGTTCTGCTGCTTTTCTAGATGGTACAGACACCATTATTGGCGTTTTTTCTGCAATACCTGCTGTCAGCTGTAGCGTTGCAAATATCGGGCTTTATACTCGTTTCTCTAGTTTCTATGCAAATGGCGCAGGTACTGAACTTATTAAGTTACCACCACCGCCACCACCTCCTCCTAGTCCTCCCGCAGATGATCACGGAAATACTGCTAGTACCGCAACAACCTTAAGTCTGAATGGCAATCAGACAGGTTCGCTAGAGACTGCCGGAGACAAGGATGTTTTCGCTATAACCCTTTCTCAATACGGTACTTTGACCGTGCGTACAACAGGTAACAGAACAGATACTAAGGGTCGACTATTTAACGCCGACCTAACGCTCGAGCTGACAGACGACGATGGCGGTGACTATTCAAACTTTCGAATAGAAAAATCTCTCGACGCCGGGCAATACTACGTTGAAGTAGCCGGTTTCCAATCAGATACAGGGCCTTATACAGTTCATGCGGACTTTGTTCTCACTTCACGACCTCCGCCTGACCCACCACCAGATGATCACGGAGATTCATCCAGTACCGCTACAACCTTAAGTCTGAATAGTAATCAGGCGGGTTCGATAGAGACTGCTGGCGATAAAGACGTTTTCTCTATAAATCTCACTCAAAACGGAACTCTGACCGTTTACTCGACAGGCAGTACAAATACCACAGGTCGTCTTTTTAACACCGCTACACCGATTGAACGGTTCAATGACGATGGCGGTGCAGGGAGCAACTTTCGAATTGAGGAATCCCTCGCTTCCGGAACCTACTATATTGAGGTTGCTACAGTTGCTTCAAATACTGGTTCCTACACTGTCCATGCAGACTTTATTCGCACAACAACACCTCCTGATCCGCCAGACCCGCCTGACCCACCCGATCCTCCGGATCCTCCCGAGCCTCCGGATCCTCCCGACCCTCCTAATCCAAGCGCGGACGACCACGGCGACACCCTTGCGACGGCAACACCCATTGATATCAACCAATCAGAATCAGGGGTTATTGAGCAATCCGGGGACGCGGATGTTTTCTCTGTGCAAATTAGCCAGTCAGGAACGCTTACTACCTATAGCAGTGGCAGTACTGACACAGTTGGTAGGTTACTGAACAGTGACGGTACTGCAAGAGCTGAAGATGATGACGGCGGCAATGAGCAAAATTTTCGGATCCAAACAAATGTGGACCCTGGTACTTATTACGTTGAGGTCAAGGGATACGGCGGTACTGCGACCGGTAGCTACAGCATCCAAATAGATTTCCAGGGCACATCCACACCATCTGATCCATCGAATCCAAGCGACGATGACCACGGCGATAGCCTTACGAATGCAACACCCGTTGAGATCGGTCAATCAGAATCAGGAGTTCTCGAGCAAGCCGGCGACGCAGATGTTTTCTCCGTGCAAATTACCCAGTCAGGAGCGCTCACCACCTATAGCAGTGGCAGTACTGACACAGTTGGTAAGTTACTGAGCAGCGATGGTTCTCAACTAGCTGAAGACGATGACGGTGGCAATGGGCAAAATTTTCAGATCCAGACAAATGTAGAGGGCCCTGGTACTTATTACGTTGAGGTCACGGGATACAACGGTACTGCGACCGGTAGCTACAGCATCCAAACAGATTTCGATAGTACATCCACACCATCTGACCCAGCCGACCCACCGGAAACATCAGGGGACGACCACGGTGATACGCCAGTCACAGCTACTTTGATTGAAACTGAATCTGACACCACAGGTGTCATTGAAGTATCGGGTGATCTTGACTATTTTGAGATAGAGTTTCCCAGCATAGGTGATGTAACCATCTACACGACAGGCACGCTGGATACCGTCGGAGAACTGCAGGACAGTAGCGGCTCGTCGATTGCATCGAACGACGATGTGGATGAAGGCAGAAACTTTCGGATTCAAGAAGATGTTGAAGCCAATACCTACTACATCGAAGTAAAAGGTTTTGGATTAAATACTGGCACGTATACATTGCATGTGGAATACAACTCACACGGCCTTGATCCCTCTTCTGTGGTATTGGCAGTGTCGGCCAGCACGGTCGACGAACATGATAGGCATAGACTGACCATTACCGCTACGACTCAGAATGCCGTGATACAGGATGAACGTCTTGAACTTCAGTTTTCTGGTACAGCAACCCAAGACGTAGATTACGAACTTAATTCGTCACACCTATTGATTGAGCAAGGTGATACACAGGGGTCCATTGAACTTACCCCATTAAGAGACTGGATTAAAGAATCAGACGAAACCGTAACCATTGAAGTTGCAGTCGAAGATGGCCCTAATGCTCCTTCCGCGACACTCACGATCAACGATTTATTTGATGGCGAAGGTACCACCTACCAGACTGCTAACTATTCTGATGTAGCCGTCCTGGCTCACTTTCAGGAAATAGAGAACGCAATATGGGTGGATGCGACTGTTTATAACTTAGGCTCAGCCTCTGCTTCTCCTGACTCTCTACTATTCACACTGTATCGCGGAAACATCCTTGACGAATCCAATTTAATCATCTCTTCAGCATCGACATTGCCGCCGCTAGATCCGCTGCATGGGCGCTACACCACTCCTTTCAAAATTGACCTAGCTGACCTGGACGTTGATACTCAATATACCGGACTGGTCTCGGTATCTGAACTCACAAATGAGCCGCTCACCGAAAACAATCGAAACCGATTCGGATTTGAACTGGATAGCGAAGGCAATCTGGTAACCATGTGTAGCGCGCCGACTCTCAATACATCGTCGGCGGAAGCTGACCCTCTGTCTCGTTTTCAATGGCATCTGCATGAAAATCCCACGCTGCTTTCCACGGATTGGACGATAGAAGAGAATGCACACCTGCATATCTCAGAC
>MPMU01000107.1 GCA_002238665.1 Gammaproteobacteria bacterium bin55 | reverse complement strand
TTAACGCGCCTTGAAACCCAAAGAATCGGCGCTCATCCTGCCGCAAAAGAGGGAGTAACCGTTCCACTTGTTTTGCATTGCCTAGAAACGCATGATTGAGCACTTCAAATGTATCTGCAACTCCTGAATCTAAATCGCTAATTTCTTGAATGGTAACAGGACCCTCGCGATCCGAATGAATCAGTGAGAGCTGCTGCAATTCCTGATTAGCACTCCCCTGATTACCTTCGTGCATGATGGCCAGTTGCTCAACGGCATCCTCTGTCAGCGACAAACCAATCTGCTTAGATTTCTGCCGAATCCACTTTTGAAGTTCCCAGGAACGTAGTGATTCGCCGATGAAGACGACTACGTCCGGGTGCTTCTCTAGGTTTTTAAACCATTTATTACGTCTTTGCCGCCATTCAAAACGCGCACCTCTTACCACGACGACAGCATCAGAAGCAGGAGACTTCAAGTACCTCCCAATAGCATCAGTAGCCTTCTTATCCATCCCACGGGAGCCAAGTAGAATATCGAAGAACCTTCTTTCTCCAAAAAGTGACTCTACGGCTATGTCGTTTTCGACGACCGACCAATCGTCTTTACCGATTTCAAAACGTGTATCTTCCGTGTGACCTGCGTCCATTGCGCGCTTCTTGACTATGTCATACGCTTCCACGAGCAATGTCTCTTCTTCACCTGCTATGAAGTAAAGAGACGCAAGTTCTCCTTTCTGAAAATCAGCAACTCGGTCCCACTTAATCTCCATTAGTCTGTCCTACTCTACGGCGATTGTCGAGTTTGATGTCAATGATCTTAAACAGATCGTCCGCTAATTGGTCGCGTAAATCCTTCACAGCAATGGATCTTTGATTTGTGGTTGCCAGCAACGCATCCCCATCTAAGGGATACTGCGACCTCGCACGCAGTGTTTTGGTAACACCTTGTTCGTCACCTTGAATTCGAACATTGACCGTCCAATCAATTCGAAGGACGAATTCAATCACATTCCCACTGGCGTCGTAACGAAGCGGTCGTTCGTGATTATCTACTGAATGAAAATCAATATGAACCGAGGGTTGGTCAGTTCTTACTTCGATATTCTTATCAAGGAAATATCTCTCTAATCTAGTTCGGGTAGCATAATCAAGTTTCCCGGTAATACCAATGGAGATCAACTGATCCCCCGAAGTATTGAGTACCGACTTTTTGTCTAGCTCAAAGCCACAGCCCGTTAAAACGCTCCCAAGTAGCAGAAATAGCGGGAGAACCGCGATGGCCGATTTTGTGTGGACACGGTTGTCGCACAAAGTGCGACGCGCTTTACTCAACGTAGATTGGTTCGTACGAGAACACCCATTTCTTTGAGGTGTCCACCCCAACTTGGACTCCTCGTATGTCAGGGTCTCCATACACTTGAAGTCGAGTGATATTCCCATATCGACCAGGTTCGCGACTTTCTAGGAAAGGTCGGTCAATGATGAACTTGTGAAAGTCCCCATGAATGAGCAGAACCGGTTTACCAAACCGATAGGCAGCTAATTGGATCTCGCTAACCAAATCATCGAATTCACCTGGCAGATAGTCGTCTGCGGTACTCGCATCCAATATTTCTGCATGCATACTCAGTACCACAGCTGGTAAATCGTTCTCGCGTGCAATCCGGAAGCTATCTCGTAACCAAGCAATATTCGCCTTGTGTCGCTCAAATGCTTCTTGAATAGACCTTTCGTGTTTTATTTGCAGGTTATTAAACGAGCCTGCGACGTTCAACGTCAGGAACAGCACATCTTCATAGAGCCAGCGAGCGTTCTCTACGTAATCGATAAATTGGGAAATATCTGCTTGGCGAACCATAGACATTGGATTGGCCCCGAGGCTTGTAGCATCGGCAAAAAATATGTCTCGAATCAGCTCTAACCGACTGACATTCTCATAGTTGCCATATGCATACCGATTGCAATCAGTCCATTCATTGTCGCCTGGTGTGAAGAAAACCGGCTGTTCAAAACGCTCAAATCTTTCAAACTCTTCTAGATAACGTTCCTCGTTGCAAATTGCTGCTCCCCACAAGTCACCAATGTGAATAGAAAACGCTGGTTTGGCTTGATTGATGAGATCAATCAATTCATGGTACTTGGCTTTTACAGCAGCTCCACCGTATGCCGTGTCTCCCAATGCAACGAATTTAAAAGGTTCCGCATGTAGCTGGTAACAAACTAGTACGGACAGGATCAGAGAAAGTAGCTGTTTCATTCGTCCGCGCCCCTCAGTATTTGAAACGAGTCGCGAATATTGAGCAAATCCGAGCTCAACGAATCTGGAGAATAGAGGTCTAGCGCCGCTAATGCGTAGGTTTTATTCTCATCTGTGAAGACAAGTATCACCATCTGTAGAGGAATCTGTTCTCCGATGGGAGAATTGAACGCAAATTTAACCTCAAAGGCAGAAAAGCCTTTAAAGTCAGTTGCACGATCATATTCAATAAGGTCTTCCACTAAACGTTGAGAACCAATCCCAAGACTCTGACTGAATAATTCCATGGCAAGTTGGCGTTGGTCGGGGAATTCACCCTCTTCAGTGCTCACTTCCCTAACGACTACGGAAAAACTAGGTAGGTTGTACGAATCCGCGGACACAAGGAGATCGATTGACGGCGCGGGAGGTGGTCTCGGCTGCCAACGATATGGATAGGCCAATTCAAAACCTGATTTTGAATCAGCGTAGTGTTCGGAGGTTACATTTTCAAATTGCTCTAAGTCAACCTGTGCCAGTGTGGGTAATGCCAGCAACAGAAAGCTAGTGAACAACCATTTTTTATTGGTCATAGGATTTGGATGAGATGCTCGTAAGGTGTGAGTATAAGGTTATTTGGCGATGACAATATTGAGTGCTCTTCCGGGAATGTAAATTGTCTTTCGGATTTCGGCACCTTCTAGATAGGCAGCAACATTTTCATGTTCACTGGCGATATTAAGGACTTCCTGTTCATTCGCAGCTACCGGGATTGCAATTGAACCTCTGACCTTACCGTTAATTTGGACTCCGATTTCCACTTCATCCACCTTGATCTTGTCTTCGTCGTACTCCGGCCATACCGACGAGTCAAAAATGGACTCCTGTGAGCCAAGGTGCTCCCATAACTCTTCGCAAAGGTGTGGGGCAAAAGGTGCGAGCATAATCACCAACGGCTTGACCTCCTCAAAATGGATGGTTCGTTGATCAGCGCGAACCACGTTTAGATACTCCATGAGTGAGGCAATTGCGGTATTGAAACGTAATTGGTGGAGATCTTCGGTAACACTCTTGATCGTTTGGTGGAGTTTTGTCACAATTTCGTCCCCGACCTCGCCATCGATTGCAGTTGTTACAGATTGCCATACTCGACGTAAGAATCCAGCCGGGCCTTGAATACCTTTGTCGAGAAAGTTACCATTCTGATTGAAGGGACCTAAGAACATTAAGTAGGTTCGTACGGTGTCCGCACCAAATTTTTGAATGACCTCGTCTGGATTGATGACGTTGCCTCGGCTTTTCGAGATTTTGGCACCATCCTTGATTAACAGACCATGGGCACGAAACTTAGTGAAGGGCTCGTCAAATTCGAGGTATCCCAGATCTTTCAGTGCCATCGTGACAAATCGGGAATATAAGAGGTGAAGAACCGCATGTTCGTTACCGCCAATGTATGAATCCACTGGCAACCACTTCGACATGAGATCATGTGAAAAAGCCGATGTGTCGTCGTCCGTACATGGATACCGTAAAAAATACCAGCTACTGTCTAGAAACGTATCTGATACATCTGTCTCCCGATGTGCATTATTTGAGCATTTAGGACACTTTACCTCAAACCAAGATCGGTCTCGACTTAGAGGACTCTCACCACTGTCATCGGGCCTGAAATTTTCAAGATAGGGCAATTCAACGGGCAAGTCTTCTTCGGGTACTGGAACCACACCACATGAATCACAATAAATAATTGGAATCGGTGGTCCCCAGTATCGTTGACGAGAAATACACCAATCGTGCAAACGATAGTTCACGACTGGTTTTGCGAGCTCTTGCTGTTCTAGATGCTGCACAATTGATTGTTTAGCAACTTCAACAGGTTGGCCACAAAATTCACCTGAATTGATGAGAATGCCGTCATCTGCGTATGCCTGGCTCAAAGGCTCTGTGCTCGCAACACCATCCTGAGAAATCACCTCTCGTATCGGTAACTCGAATTTGGTAGCAAATTCAAAATCCCGTTGATCGTGTGCAGGTACTGCCATGATTGCACCAGTGCCGTATTCAATCAACACATAATCGGAGATCCATATTGGAATATTCTGACCGGTCATGGGATTGACACAGTATGACCCAGTCCAGACGCCCGTCTTTTCACGGTCCTCGATTTTCCGATCAACTAAATTGATCTTCTGTGCTTCTGCTATATAGCTTTCCACAGACTCACTATGCTCATCCACAATCAACTCGGCAACCATGGGATGTTCAGGAGCTAGTACCATGTAGGTGGCACCGAACAATGTATCCGGTCTGGTAGTGAATACCTTTATGTTTGTGTTGGCATCAAGAACAGGGAAGAGTACTTCTGCTCCTTCGCTTCTACCAATCCAATTTGTTTGTGCGATTCTTGTTGTATTGGACCAATCTAGATCCTTAATATCATCAAGGAGCTTCTCTGCATATTCAGTGATTCGAAAAAACCACTGCTGTAAATTCCTAAGTTCGACAACGGAATCACATCGCTCACATAGTCCTTGATTGACTTGCTCATTGGCTACAACGGTCATACAGGACGGACACCAATTCACCGGCGCTTCTCGTCGCTCAACTAAACCAGCATGGTAGAGTTGCAGGAATAGCCACTGCGTCCAACGGTAGTATTCCTTGGATGTCGTATCAACTGTATGATCCCAATCAAACATTCCACCCATACGTTTGAGCTGGCTTGTGAAATTACGGATATTTGAAGGAATCAGTTCATTCGGATTGGTATTGTTCTTGAGTGCGAAGTTTTCAGAGTGAATACCAAATGCGTCGAATCCAATCGGCTCAAAAACATCCTTGCCGAGAAGTCGGTGGAACCTTCCATTAACATCTGCGCCGGTGTAGGCGAAGACATTTCCTATGTGTAGTCCTTCCGCCGAAGGATATGGAAACATCATCAGGTTGTAATAGGGATTTTCCGCACTCAACAGGTCGTCAATAGACCATGTATTCGTCCCACGCTGTTCCCATAGCGACTGCCATTTTGACTCAATATCGGCAGGGTTGTAATCAGTCATTTATTTTGTGCTTCGGTAGAAGAGCGAAATGAGGAGTGGCTAAAATCGGTGAATTGTAGATGGCGAGTTGTTGCTCGACACGCAGTGAATCTACCCACAGCTTCGTTTACGAAGACCGCCACCAACAACCTTACTAAGTCCAAAGAACCAGGTACCGAACTTGTCAGCTACTAATGTCCCCTTAGCAATCACCATGGGCGACGCAAATGGCGTAGGTCCCGAGATACTACTGAGATACTTCTCGGACGGTGGCTTCCCTTCTTCAACCGTCGTCTACGGCGATATGGCAATTCTAGAGAGTGGTGCAGATCGTTTAGATCTCAATATTCCATTTAAGAGCTGGCGTCCAACAGAAGCACCTGACCCACAAAAGCTGAACGTATTTGATTTTGGTTTACTTTCCGTCCATGACCTGCAACCAGGGAAATTAAGTAAATCAACTGGCGCTGCTGCCTATCAATACATTAAATCGGCTACCGAAGATGCGCTTGACAAGAAAATCAGTGGAATCGTCACGCTACCCATAAACAAACTCGCGACGCAAATGTTGTTCCCGACGTTTCGGGGACATACCGACTCCATTGCTGTATGGTGCGACACAAAGGACTACGCAATGATGCTGGCAACGGAAGAAATTGCGGTAAGTCACGTATCTGCACACGTTTCCTTAGCTGAAGCCATTCGAATCCTGAATACCGCGCGAATCGAAACTGTGATCGATCTCACTCGGACCGCACTATCGTCCTTTGTTTCTAAACCTCGAATTGCAGTCTGTGGGCTAAACCCCCATGCAGGTGAGCAAGGCTTGATGGGATACGAGGACGAGGAAATCATCAAGCCGGTGATTGATCACTGTCAGAACATGGGTTGGCAGGTGTCTGGACCTCATCCAGCTGATACGATCTTCCATCGTGCGATCCATGCAGACGAATACGACGGAATAATCTGCATGTACCACGATCAAGGTCACGCACCAATGAAACTCTTCGCTTTCCAGAGGGGTGTAAACGTTACGATCGGGTTACCGATTGTTCGCACATCAGTAGATCACGGCACCGCATTCGATATCGCATGGAAAGGCATCGCTTTCACGGATTCACTCGCACATGCACTGGAATACGCTAGAAAAATGGTAGCTGGAAAACAAGCCTAGAGGCTCCCCGACCTTCCTCAAACAAACACTATTTCCGCATTAATCTGTATCAACCCAGCTCTACCAAGTATTCTTTAACGCGTCTCGACTGAGATGACTTTACATCGATATAGGTTTCTAGTATGAACGGGTTTGATTTAATCGCTAATTGTCTAAAGGCGGAAGGCGTTACATGGATGGCATGTTTTCCAGCAAATGACCTCATTGAAGCGGCCGCAAAGGTTGGCATTCGACCTATCGTATTTCGGCAGGAACGTGGCGGCATTAATGCCGCTGACGGCTATGCTCGACAAATGGGTGGTAAGCAGGTTGGAGTATTTGCGTCTCAATCTGGACCAGGCGTTGAAAACTCATTCGGGGCAATCGCTCAAGCGTGGGGAGATGCAGTTCCGCTCTTGTTTTTGCCTGGTGGCGCAGGACTAAGGAGCTACGATATCGCGCCAAATTTCTCCGCGGTCAAAAATTACGCCCACGTCAGCAAGCTCGCGATCTCGATTGATCATGTGTCACAGACACAACGCGAAATGCGCCGAGCGTTCCATACACTTCACCATGGTCGTCCGGGACCCGTTGTGGTGGAGATGCACGGAGACATTCTCTCTCAGCCAGTCCCGGACAATATGCCTGACTATGTGCCTGCAACGAAAATGCGTTCAGCACCTTCTCACAGCGATGTCAAAGATGCGATAAGAAGACTATTAAGCTCTGAAAACCCCGTGATCTGGGCTGGTCAAGGTGTTCTTTACGCAGAAGCCACCAATGAACTCCGGGAGTTTGCTGAGTTAGCTCAGATTCCAGTGATCACAACGATGCAAGGAAAAAGTGCTTTTCCTGATGACCATCCACTGGCGCTCGGATCAGCAAACCGAACTGCACCAAAAGCTGTGTTCAAGTATTTAGGAGCAGCGGATACGGTCTTTTGTATTGGCTCTGGTCTTACGCGCACAGGCTTTGGATTGACGATTCCTAAAGGGAAGTGCATCATCCACTCAACGGTCAATGCAGAGGATATCAATAAAGACTATGACGTCGAAATTGGTTTGGTCGGCGACGCCAAACTCGCCTTGTCAGCTTGTATCGAAGAGTTAAAGGCTCAAGTTGGGGACAACGGTCGTGAAAGTGACACATCTCTTCATGAGGATATCGCACAGACAAAGTCTGGTTGGCTTAAAGAATGGGCACCCTTACTCAATTCAGAAGAGACCCCGATCAATCCGTATCGAGTGATTTCTGAAATTAACTCCGTGATCAATCACGAGAACTCGGTAGCTACTCATGATGCCGGCAACCCTCGAGATCAAATCATGCCTTTCTATAAAGCAACCAATCCGTTCGGGTACATCGGTTGGGGTAAGACCACACACCTAGGTTATGGCATTCCTCTCGCAATCGGCGCTAAGATCGCGAATCCTGAAAAGTTCTGCATGAACTTCATGGGAGATCTTGCATTTGGTCATACCGGTATGGAAATTGAAACCGCCGTCCGGGCGGAAGTTCCCATTACAACCGTGATCGTAAACAACGAGACCATGGGTGGGTACGACACAAAGATGCCAACGGCGATGCGCGAATTCGGCGCTGGTAATCAGGGTGGCGAATATGCTGAAATGGCGAAAGCTATGGGTGCAACAGGTATCAAAGTCGAAAAACCTGGCGAAGTCAATGCAGCACTAAAACAGGCTCACCGGGAAAACGCAGAAGGTAAAGTTTGCGTGATTGAAGTGATGACTAGACAGGATGTGAGATTTTCTACATATCCAGATTTGATGCGCTAGTTTTTTCCGCTGGCAGGAGTTTGTCCACCTCAATTCGTCGACGTGCGTGAGGACTTGCGATCACGAATTCTCCAGAGAGTAATCCAAAGTAAGTCCAATACCCTACCACTAATAGTTCGCTACAGAACTAGCTTCAGAGGAAGTACTTCGGGACATCTAACAGTCGTCGACGAATTAGACCGGGCAATAGAGAACTGTGAGAATCAGGCTACGGCATTGAATTGCAATTGAATGAAATACCCAATTGACGACTGTATCGAAACTTTTTTCTCGGCATTTGAGTGGAGATCGATCCCGGTGGACCGATTTGTCTCACCATCCTACGAAGATCAGCGGCTTGAACCGATTCTGAGAAGCGTGAATCGTAGAGAAATAACACTAGATTTCGCGCAAAGGATGGGTCTTTATCCCGACGATTGGATGGCA
>MPMU01000002.1 GCA_002238665.1 Gammaproteobacteria bacterium bin55 | reverse complement strand
ATTGCCTCAATTGCACACTCGGTTTTAGGCAACATGCCTTCGCTAATCGTGCCATCTGCGACCAAGTGGTTGATTTCAGTTTGGGTCATCTCGGGGATGGTTTCACCAGCTTGGTCCAAAATACCCGGTGTGTTGGTTAAAAAGATCAGTTTTTCTGCCTTGATCGCTGTAGCAACTGCGCTGGCGACATGATCCGCATTGATGTTATAGGACTCGCCGTCGGGCCCAATACCAATAGGTGCAATGACAGGCACGTATTTACTATCGAACATCGTACGGAGTAGATCGCTATCTACTTGAGCTACCTGGCCCACGTGACCGATGTCAATAATCTCGGATGCACTTAGCGCTTCTGATTGTTTTGAAAGCACCATTTTGTTGGCTCGGATAAACGCTCCGTCTTTGCCGGTTAGACCTACCGCCCTACCACCCTGAGCGTGGATCAAAGACACAATTTGCTGGTTTACGAGACCTCCTAGAACCATCTGAACTACATCCATGGTGGGTCCATCAGTTACTCGGATTCCGTCGATGAACTTTGTTGGAATATTGAGCTTGGAGAGCATTTGACCTATTTGAGGACCGCCTCCGTGAACCACAATGGGGTTCATCCCCACCATTTTCATGAAGACAATATCCAATGCGAAGGCCGTTTTAAGCTGTTCATCCTCCATCGCCGCACCTCCGTATTTCACGACAATGTTGGCATGCTGAAAACGCTGGATGTAAGGAAGCGCTTCGACGAGTACCTGAGTGGTGGATTTCAGTTCAGGCATAGATGAGGTCTGGAGTTGGGAGAGTTGGATCGATTTGGTGCATCTCTTGAACAAAGGTTTCGTAAATACGGGATATGGATTCTCGGGACTCTCCTTCGAATCTAAGGGTAAGTTTGGGGCTGGTATTCGATGCTCTCACAAGTCCAAAACCATCTGCGTAGTCGGCACGTACTCCGTCGAGGGTACTCACCTGACCGCCTTTGAACGTTCCGTTAGCCTGTAATTGTTCAATAAACTGAAACTTGCTCTCGTCACTGATTGGTACAAACAATTCAGGTGTAGTAGGTAACTGCGGAAATTGATCAAAAATGTCTTGCATCGAGCGCGAAGTTGAGGAGAGAACCTCGAGCATTCTCGCGCCTGCATACGGGCCATCGTCGAATCCGAACCAACGGTCACAAAAACAGATATGGCCGGCAAATTCACCACCTAGAACGGCGTTTTCCGACTTGATTTTGGCTTTGATGTGAGTATGACCGGTCTTCCACATGATTGGTTTACCGCCAGCCGCACGTATGGCACCAGTCAAAGATCTAGAGCACTTGATGTCATAGATAACACTCGAATTAGGTTTTTCTCTGAGAATTTCGGTACTGAAAAAAGCCATCAGTCGATCCAGCCAAATTATCTCTCCTTGATCCGTTACGAGTCCGACGCGATCGCCATCGCCGTCAAACGCAATTCCAATATCTGCACCATGCTTTTTGACAGCTTGGATCAGATCTTCGAGATTCTCTGGGAGTGTCGGATCTGGGTGGTGATTAGGAAATGAGCCATCTACCTCATCAAAGAGAGGGATGACTTCGCAACCCAATGCTTGATACAGACCGGGAGCGTAAGCGCCAGTGATGCCATTTCCGCAATCCACGACTACTTTCACTGGATTCGTTAGAGTGATATCGTTCTTGACTGCCTCGATATATTCTTCGGTAGCTGTAAAACAGGAGGACTTTTTACCTTCTTTGCGTCTCGGCAGGTTATCTTGCCTGATCATGTCTCCTAGTTCACGGATGTTCTCACCCGCAAAAGACTGAAAGTCTTTGGTTAATTTCAAGCCGTTGTAATTCGAAGGGTTGTGTGATCCTGTAATCACGATCCCATTGGGAATGTTCCAGTGGTGAATAGCAAAGTACAGTACCGGTGTTGCAACCTCACCGATATCGATCACATCGACACCACCTCTTACTAGTCCTTGCGCTAGAGCTTTGCGAAATGGTTCGCTGGAAGGTCTTGCATCGCCACCGATCAGGACTGTGGGAGTTGACCTTGATTCATGAAGTATGTGAGCGAATCCGAGTCCGATTTTCTCGACGAGCGTAGCAGTCAGGTTTTCACCGACGATGCCACGTATGTCGTATTCCCTAAAGATGGTGGGGTCGAATTGAGAGTTCACGATAAAACGAACAGGGGAGGACTTAGCTTTTACAGGGGAAGCAGATTATTTCCGAGTCCGTTGCCTAATTGAAGGTGCAATTTCTAGAAGAATTTGGCGCGCAATTTCCTCTTTGCTTGCCTTGTTCAGTTTCTTCTCACCTTCTGCATGGATTAACGTGCACTCGTTGTCTAAACCGTTAAAACCGATGGTTGGATTCGAGACATCATTTACAACGATGTAATCCAGGTTTTTTCGGATTCGTTTCGCTCGTGCGTGGGCTAGAACGTCGTTGGTTTCCGCAGCGAAACCGACTTTCACTAGCTGGGGAAAAGCTTCTGACACGCATAAGAGGATGTCGTCGTTTTCTATGAGTTCAAGCTTTAGATTAGCTAAAGTCGAACTGAATTTTTGCGTTTTCTTAATTTTCTGTTCAGCCACGGAAGCAGGTCGATAATCGGCAACTGCTGCGACAGAAAAGAAGACATCGTTTGAAGCCGCGTGTATGAGTACGTTGCGTTTCATCTCTTCTGCCGTAATGACATTGACGCGTGATACGCCTTCAGGTGTTTCTAATTCGACTGGACCGCTGATTAAGGTCACATTTGCCCCTAGTGAGTGCGCGCCCTGAGCAAGTGCAAATCCCTGTCGACCTGAACTTGCGTTAGATATAAAACGAACAGGATCGATCGCCTCCCTAGTTGGACCTGCGGAGATTAGGACGTTGATTCCAGTTAGGGGCTTGTGTTCATTGGACTCATCGCATAGTTTTAGAACCTCGGAAACTATTTGCTCTGGTTCAAGCATTCGACCAGGACCCACTTCTCCACACGCTTGATCACCTTCGGCGGGACCCCAGCACAACACACCGTCTGTTTTAAGTTGCTCTACGTTACGTTGGGTAGCGCTGTTAAACCACATCTGCTGATTCATTGCAGGTGCGATGGCGGCCGGTACCGTTGTTGCCGAATAGATTGTCGTGAGTAAATTCGGGCACAAACCGTTAGCCATTAAGCCAATGGTATGAGCGGATGCGGGAGCAATCAGAAGCAGATCTGCCCAACGAGCCAATTCAATATGGCCCATATGCTGTTCTGCGTCGGGGTCCCACAGATCATTTCGAACGGATCTTCCCGAAACTGCAGCTAGTGTGGTGGCTGTGACAAATTTCTCAGCCGCTTCTGTGAGGACTACAGTGACTTCAAAGTCACTGCCAATGAGTTTTCTAACAAGATCAGGAGTCTTGTACGCCGCAATCCCTCCGGTAATACCGAGAACGATGTGCCTTTTGCTTTTGGACATGGCCTGCATAGAAAGACCTGATCTGCGATCAGGATGGTTTTCACAAAAACTGATTTTACTTGGACTAGCCGTAAAGGAAATTTAGTGTAACCTAGTAAATGGTTAGAAAATAGATACAGTGTTTTGTGACAAGATAAGGATCTGCAGTGAAATTTGGAATTTTTTACGAGCACCAACTCCCGCGTGATTGGCACGCCACAAGTGAGCATCAGTTATTCAAGAACTCACTAAAGCAGATTGAACTGGCAGATCAGCTTGGTTTTGATTACGCATGGGAAGTCGAACATCATTTCCTAGAGGAGTATTCTCATTCCAGTGCACCGGAGGTGTTCCTTGCTGCCGCCAGTCAGCGAACTAAACAGATCCGATTGGGTCATGGCATTGTGCAGATGACGACCAATCACCCGGCAAGAGTTGCTGAAAAGGTAGCAACCTTGGATTTAGTGTCAGATGGTCGGGTAGAACTGGGACTTGGCGAGGGAGCCTCTGTCACCGAGCTACACCCTTTCAATCTACGTTTTCGAGATAAGCGCTTGGTATGGGAAGACGCCGTTCGTTGCACGCTGCCGATGTTTTGGAACCATGCGTGGCAATACGAAGGTGAGTTCTTCAAGTTTCCACTACGCGCGGTCGTACCTAAGCCTCTTCAGAAACCTCACCCACCTCTATGGGTTGCGTGCTCACAACTGGACACGATACGATATGCTGCTCATCGTGGGATGGGTTCGCTCTGTTTTAAATTCGTCAGTTTAGATGCGGCGCGAGCCTGGGTGAACGCTTACTACAACACCTTCGTCAATGACCTTGAAAAGTTAGAGGACTACAACACGAACCCAAATATCGCAGTTGTGTCAGGGTTCATGTGTGCTGAAACCGACGAGGAAGCGTGGCAGAAAGCCGATGGCTGGACGTTTTTCCAATTTGCTCTTCAGCTCTATAACAAGGAAGGACCGTTTGAGCCTGGAACTGTCAATTTTTGGGAACGCTATCAGGAATGGAAACAGACTCCGCAAGGACAAAAACGTTCAGGGAGTGAATTAATCGGTTCACCGGAAACGATTCGTGAGAAGTTATTGGAATTGGAAAGGGCGAATGTAGATCAGGTCATTCTGCTCAATCAAGCAGGTAAAAACACGCATGAGGATATTTGTGATAGCTTGGAACTTTTTGCGAAAGAGGTTATGCCGGAATTCCAAAGTCGTCACAACGAACAGTTGCAATGGAAAGAAGCGGTTCTGAATGGCGAAATCACACTCGAAGAAATAGACACAGATCCGTTCAACTTTGCGGCGCGCGGTAAACCTACGAAGCCAACGTCAAAGGATGCCAGAGACATGGTTGCAGGTGTGACCGGTAGACCAGACGCTATTAGGATTCGCTAGTGCAGTGTGAGTCGGAATTTGAGTTCGAATTCGGTCGATTATCTAATGTCTACAGAGCCTTGAGCTAATCGTTTAACGGCTGGATTTATAATTCTCAGCTAACGCCATCTTCCCAAAGTAAGAATCTCATGTCCCAAGTGTGTCAGGTCACTGGAAAGAGACCAATGAGTGGGTTCAATGTATCCCACGCAAAAAACCGAACCAAACGACGCTTTCATCCCAATTTACACACACATAAATTTTGGGTAGAGAGTGAGAATCGCTACGTGAAGATCAAAGTATCAACTGCTGGTATGCGACTGATTGACAAACGTGGTATCGACGAAGTACTGAAGGATATGCGTGCGAGAGGAGAAAAAGTCTGATGCGAGAAAAAGCCAAGCTGGTTTCAAGTGCAGGAACAGGTCACTTCTATGTGACTACGTATGTAAAGAAGAATAACCAAGAGAAACTTGCCAAAAAGAAGTACGATCCAGTCATACGCAAGCACGTAATTTACAACCAAGAAAAGATCAAGTAGTCCATTCCTGAACTGCCGGAAGTAGAGACTACTCGGCGAGGTATTACTAACCTCCTCGCCGGTCAATACCTTACGGACTTTGTTGTCCGTAACCCCAATTTCCGCTGGCCTGTGGAAGTACCTGACTCACTTCGTGGTCAACAACTGCAGAGTATTTCCCGCCGAGGGAAGTATCTACTGTTTCGATTTGAAATTGGCACACTGATCGTCCATCTCGGAATGAGTGGGTCCTTACGAGTGGTCACATCTGTTGATCAACCACGTACCCACGACCATATTGACTGGTACTTTCAGAATGAACGTATTTTGAGATTTAACGATCCTCGCCGTTTCGGTAGTGTTCACTGGACAGAACAGAGCCCGTTGAGACATAAATTGCTGAGGTCTCTGGGGCCAGAACCTTTGGGCGAGGGTTTTACTGCCAAGTATCTTTACCAACGAAGTCGGCAGAAAACTCAGGCGATAAAGAACTTTCTTATGGATTCACACATAGTTGTGGGAATCGGGAATATCTATGCTAACGAAGTACTGTTTCGAGCAAGAATTAAGCCAACCACAGCCGCTGGGTCGATCGCTACGGTAAGACTGAATCGAATCATTACAGCTACGAAAGAGGTCCTAAACGAAGCTATTTCTGTAGGTGGTACTACCCTTCGAGACTTTGTGGGAAGTAATGGTGAACCAGGGTATTTCAGTCAAGAATTGTTCGTGTACGGGCGTGCTAGCCAGCCTTGTTTAGTTTGTAACCACAAGCTTAAAGGAATCGTGTTGGGACAACGGCAAACCGTTTATTGTCCTCGGTGTCAACGTCGCTAGTCTGGAATGGCGTGTTTGTCTCGATAGTATTCAGATACACATGGTGGGACAAACGGGCTGACATCACCACCAAGTGCTGCAATTTCTCGCACCCGAGTAGATGACAAGTGAGACCATTTCTGGGATGTAGGAAGCAGGACATATTCAAGCGAAGGTTCGATTTGGCGGTTCATCTCGAGCATCTGAAACTCATAGTCATAGTCAGTCAAGGTTCGCAAGCCTCTCAAGACGAATCGTGTGTCATTCGATTTCACAAAATCCACCAATAACCCATTAAATCCGACGACGTTGACACGGTCGCCGAATGATTCGAGACTTTCTCTGCAGAGTCTGATGCGGTCTTTTAGATAGGTGTTTGGGTCTTTATCGATCGAAGTTCCTATGCCAACCACCATGTGGTCAAAGAGTTCCAAGCCTCGTTCAACGATATTCACGTGACCGTATGTAATGGGGTTGAAACTTCCTGGATAAATGACTTTTTTCACCGAATTTCCTTTAAAACAAAAAGCAATCGTTTTTAGAGATTGCCCTTACTTAGGTGCTATTTTGTGTGCTTTGGACATTTACGACAAACCAGCCCGAACCAGAGTTCATTACCAATGAAATTAGAGAGGTGGTTGGTTACGCAAGAGCTAATGATAAGAGCCAACGCTTGAGCATTCCCAATTCGGCCAGTCTTCCGACTGAACGCGGTACCGGTCAGAGGCATATAGGTACTAGCGCAACCGCAGTCATCACGGACGACACAAGGATAGCGTTGTCGGCCAATTGCATGTTGACAGAACTTGATCAAATGGGTGCTACGACAATGCGGACAGATCCGTCCTCTGCCAACTTTCTGATTCCGAACCTCAAGCACCTTTTCTGCGACTTATTGCTTTTCAAGACCACGTATAGCTCGCGCGAGTTGAGCAGATCGGATGCGGTGAAATCCGAGGATTGGATATCTCAGGTGTGTGATTTGTCTGACGTTGTATTGGGTCTTCCTAATCCATTGAATCTACGTACATTTTGGTCTAAAAGTTCACGTCTATATGAAGTCACGAGTGACGGCTCGGGATGATGATTTTCTCAGAACTTCCCATCCCGCACCACGTTACCTTTTCTGATTATCTTGACAGTTTTAGGTTGAACCGGTTCGTTGTCTGGTAGTAGTCCTTGGCCTGTCTGAATCACCTTGGCACCGACACTGGTCAGTCCGCCTAATGTGTTTGAACCGGCAAGTGCTTTACTGTCATCATAATAGTCAAACCAGGGCAGGCCGGCTTCTGTGTAATCCCTCGCGGTCACAGGTTTGTGTGGTGGTTGATGCCCGGTAATCATTTGGTATTGCCTGCTGTTGGCTAAGTGGATGAAGCATCGGAAGCCATTGTTCTGATCCCAGGCATCTATGCCGTACTCGTCCTCGTAGATCTCCTGCCGCATCAAGCCGCCTGGTGCTAGTCCCATATCCGGAGAACGCGACTCGACTTTACTATATAAGACCGGTTCCTCTATCAAGGAACGCTCGAAACGCTTGACGTAGACATCATGCTTCATCGGGTAGGCAATGATCTGAAGTCCACCATGTTCAGCCATACCCGTAATCTGCTCTTCTGCCGTAAAGCCTTCACCCAGGGGCATGGCGACAAACTGCCGGATAAGACCCTCCGAGACGTTGAAACCATCCAGCCAGGGCTGTTCCGGAATCACCACATAGTCCTGCGAATCAGCCGAAAGCCCGTTGCTCCAAGGTTTCCCAGAAACCGCATTGATCTTGCCAGCGGCAATTTTGACAGCGCAGGGGTAGTCAGCATTGAAATTGATCCACAGTGCCTCTGACTGATACATGGGGATGAAGACTCCACCATGAGTGCGCCAGGTATCAGGCAAATTGCTAGCAAAATCATCGACGTGCTCCACCGGGAATCGACCGAGGCCGGGAGGCAGGGGGTATGCCCGGTTGTCATCCGGGATCCGTAGAGTGCGCTGAAAGTCGATGCTACACTCCGCTTCTTCGTGGACCTCCGGAAACCGAAAGGTCAGTTCGTTGTTCATTAGTTCAATCATTGTCTCTCTCCTCAGAGTCGATTATTTAGGTGTTACCAATCACCATCTCGGACATCTCGGGCAATACGCAAAATAGCTTGGTCGGGCGCGGATTTGAGCTGGCGGATCAGATCCGCAAACAGTTGCGGACGCTTACGAATGATTTCCTGCAAATCCGACGACACCTTCCCGGCCATCGCCAGTAGCACATCTGCGTCTTCGCCGAGTTCTTCAGCCAATGCCCGAATTTTTGTTTCGGACGGCGGTGCCCAATCACCTCGCTCTATCTTGCTGAGGTAGGCGGGCTCCACACCAATTCGCTGGGCGACCTGCCGAAGGGAAAATCGCCGATCCTGTGATTTCAGTGCTTCGCGTTGATCGCGGATGTATTTGCCAAATGTCATATGTCATATATTCTACACAAACATTTTTGAGGTGTTCGCAATTTAATTTGACAAATCAAGCTAGGCAATGTGAAAGATCGGTAGTCGACACTGCTTGAGCTCGTTTGCTCACACAATTTTTGCTTGCTTTGATGCTCATTGTTGACACACGCCCAACTCAGTTACCCAGTTTCGTTGATGTGTTTATCCACGGAGGGGACCTACTTTTTCGTCCCTTACCTTGATGTCCTGAAAGTTGCTGAAGAGCACTACCTGTCGATAGTTTGGACATCCATCCGAGCACAGCACAGATGCGTTCTCAATACGTCCTTACTGGCCGCGGAGGTTGCCAAGGTAGTTGGCCGGTGAGTCGTTGAATAGATAGATTCGCTAGCGAGTATATTCATAGCTAGTGTGTATAAGTCCGCATACGTGAATGAAGACTTAATTACTATTAAAAATGTCAAATAGCAAAGCAAGGAGCAATTTAGGGCTGTTGTATCGGTAGGCATAGTGTTGGCTAGGTTGATGACGACCATGCACAGGTTATCTCGAAAGGACATGGCAGACTTGTGCACCTATATAGACAAGCAAATAACCGAAGCGAAAAACGCACTGGTGCCTAAGTATCCAGGGGAGTTCGTCGACTGTAAAACGACAATCAAAATGAGAAAGCAACGACAATCTAGGAGATTCTGTTCGATAGGAATTCGACAAAATGAAACGAGAAATCGATAACCTCAAGCATGAAGTTGGAAATCTCTAAGACGTCTTGAACAGAGAGGCGTTCAGTTTGCGTAAATCGTTCTCCCGAGTGCTTGATAAGCTTCGGAATGCGTTGCTTTAAGGCTTTGTTGCAATGGTTTGAGCTCATGATCACAGCTAAGTCATGCAGGTTTTCCTTTAGGAAGGGGTTGCATACGCTTCATCAATCAGTTTCTATAGATGAAGCCGGATAGTTCAAGTACCATGTCTATGGCAGGATCCAGGATGTATTTCAACCTATTTATTGCAGTAACCTGCATTATCTATAATTCAAATTTATCTAAAGATAAATCCCATACTGAAGTAAGGAGTTAACAATGGGTATTGAATTTTGGACTGTCATATCGGTAGGCTTAGTTTTGGCTGGGTTGATTACCACCCAGTACATGGTATCTAGAAACGACAGGACTGATATGCGCAATCTAATGACTGGAATGAGCAATTGTCTGATTGGCCTGTGCAAAGATGTAGGTGTACTAAAACAAGATGTTGGTGAACTAAAGCAAGATGTTGCTGTACTAAAACAGGATGTTGGCGTATTAAAGCAAGATGTTGCTGTACTAAAACAGGATGTTGGCGTATTAAAGCAAGATGTTGCTGTACTAAAACAGGATGTTACGGTTCTTCGCAAAGACATGGATACTCAAATCAGTGCTTCTTGCGGCGAGGTGAAATCAGAACTGCGTAGGGAAGTTGACAATCTACGGAACGCTCTGCACCGCGAAGTGGACAATCTAAGAGACACCTTGTATCGGGAAGTCTTTAACCTAGATAAGTCCATGTGGCGCGCGATAGACAATCTAAGAGAGGCAATGCGTTAGACTACGCATCATCTAGTTCCTTCCCACGGTTTTTAGTGCTTTCTGCATGCTATTGGTTGGTGTGGTGTGACTAGCGCAATTCGAACTTCACCCACATCTTTCATTCGAAAAACTCTGAACCCGTCCAAGTTAATCTCTTCCCGTTTTGAGCTTTCGACGTAAATGAAACCTTCATTCGAAACACGGTCTTTTAAGACGCGCAGGTACTTTGGATACCAATCCACTTGCCGAAAAGGAGGATCTAAGAAAATGAGGTCCCAACTCGAATCCTGGTTCTCTAACCAGCGATACGCATCGGTCTTTATTACGGTAGCTTGATCCGAGCTTAACTGTAAATCACTACAGCTCCTTCGTAGTTTTGTACATACGGAATGATTGTTGTCCAATAGCGTAGCGGTCTTTGCGCCTCGCGAAAGAGCTTCAAAACTCAGGCATCCAGAACCAGCGAATACATCAAGCACACGCCAGCTAGCGATTCGAAAATTAAGCCAGTTAAATAGAACTTCGCGTGCGCGAACAGGAGTAGGTCTTACAAGCCCGCTACCAGAAAGGTTTATTCTTGTATTCTTCCACTTGCCGCCGATTATTCGGACATGGTTACGACCTTTAGTGGACATTCTGTAGGTGAATAATGAGAGATAGGTAGTTGAAGAAGAAGGAACCGACTAAGGAGTCAATTTGGTCACGGTTTGGAACAGCGTTATCAAAATCCAGAGATCGTTTTGCCACTGGCTTGGCAAATGTGATTCTAGGGAAACCGGTCATTGATGAAGCTGTCTTGTCGGATTTAGAGACAGCGCTACTCATCACAGATGTTGGCGTAGATACGACGTCGGAAATCATCTCTGAACTTTCGACGCAGGTGAAACGACGGCATCTGCGAGATTCCAACAAACTCATCCATGCTTTGCGCGAACTTTTGCTGACGAAAGCTCGACGCCTAGAAAAGGAATTTGTCGCTACAGAAAAACAACCGTTCGTAATACTCGTGGTAGGGGTGAACGGGGTTGGCAAAACGACATCAATTGGTAAAGTCGCGCATAGACTCCAAGGTCAGGGACATTCAGTTCTCCTCGCTGCAGGTGATACATATCGAGCAGCAGCGATTGAGCAACTTTCTACCTGGGCGGATCGTCTAAAAGCTCCAGTTGTTAAACAAAAACAAGGTTCAGATAGTGCATCAGTGATTTACGATGCGATCAGCTCGGCAAAGGCGAGAAATGTAGACGTAGTGGTTGCAGACACAGCCGGGAGATTACAAAACAAGCAATCTCTCATGGCTGAGCTCGCGAAAGTCGGTCGGGTTATGAAGAAGATCGATGAGTCTGCACCGCACGAAGTCCTCTTGGTCCTAGATGCGACTGTGGGGCAAAACGCTATTTCTCAGGTACAGGAATTTCACCAGACCATTGGATTGACTGGATTGGTAGTGACGAAACTCGACGGTACAGCGAAGGCAGGGTTCATTTTCTCACTAGCGGCCCGATTCGATATACCTTTGTATTTCGTCGGTCTCGGCGAAGGATTGGATGACTTGCAACCTTATGATGCCGAAGCATTTGTCAATGCACTGTTGACAAAATGAGCTACATTGAAATTGACCGCTTGAGCCTGACGTATAGAAATGGTCATGAGGTCTTTTCAGAGCTATTCGCCACCTTCGACAAAGGATCAATTTCTTTCCTCTCGGGAAAAACCGGATCGGGAAAAACTGCACTCATTAACCTAGTGATCGGCGCGGTTCGACCGACATCGGGTGCTGTGTTGGTTGAATCAATCAATATTCATCGGTTACGTAGTGAACAGTTAGCGCGCTATCGCAGAAATATCGGATATGTGCCACAAGGGGCTCTATTACTCGAACATCGAACAGTCTTCGAAAATGTAGCGATGCCCTTGCTGGCTCGCGGTCTATCGAACCAAGAAATCGAGAATCGTGTGACGACCACGTTAGATCAAATGGAGCTGACGGACTCGGTTAATGTGAAAGTCTCAGTTCTTTCAAGCGGCCAGCAACAGCTGTGTGCTATTGCTAGAGCGCTCGTGAATAAGCCACTGATCTTGATCGCGGATGAACCTACCGGAAACATGGATCCAACACCAGGTCGTCAAGTGATGAACCTATTCCGTGATTATGCAGGTGATCAGGGCACCGTAATTGTTTCCACCAACGACACAAGGTATTTTGAAAGAGGCGATTGTGTTTGGCAGATTGGAAATAAGAGAGCCACCAAAGTGTCGGTGTAAGAACTAGGATGGCAAGTAAGACAGAAATTCTGGATGATCGAAACCGTGCACGCGGGGCTTTGGTTCGGGATTGGGGTCGAAGCCTGAAAGAGTCATTGATTTACCTCGCAACCCATTTTTGGGTGACTTGCTTCGTCTGGCTGTTGATTGGAATTTCTCTTTCTTTCCCTGGCGGCTTATGGCTGTTGTATGACAATCTGAATGAATCTCTCCTCAATGTAGAGAACCGTCTTGGCTTAACGGTATATCTGGATCTAGGTGTCTCAGACTCTGATATTCAAGCCATTAAAGACGAAATAGATGCCTATCAAGGTGTAACTTCGATCACAGTAACCACAAGCACCGAGGCACTGAAGGAACTCTTGGACCTATCTAATTTGCCCACGACAGTCGCTGACAATCAATTTAATCCCTTACCTGCGTCGTTAAACGTGCGGTTGGACCCAAGCGCTACTTCTTCGAATTTGACATCGCTTCGGAACTGGACATTAACTCTAACGGGTGTTTCAGACGTCGTGGAAGATCGATACTGGATTGAACGCAACAGTATGTTTCTGGCGGTTTTAGAACGCTTGAATATCGTCGGCGCTCTGATCTCTGGTCTGAGTGGCGTTCTTATTGCTGCAACGGCCGTTAGACTAGCTGTCAATGAACGAGTCGGCGAACTACGTGTGATGGACTTGTTGGGTACGCCTCCTTCCTATCAGAGGAAAGTCTTTCAGTTTTGTGGTCTCTTCTACGGTACAGGGGGTGGATTGACAGCTTCTATCGTGATAGTAAGCGTGATTTTGTTTCTGAAAAGACCAGTGATTGAGTACGGGTCCAGAACAAATCTGACTTTGGACTTTTCTGGGATAGATGCTTTGTTCGTGGGTACGCTTCTGGGTATCTCAGCACTCTTGGGAGTTTTGGGTGCGACCTTGAGTTCCGCGTTTTTCAGACGAAAATTGCGGCGGGAGAACTTAGCCTAATTCCCTGAAACAGAAAATAACCCAGTTAGTGTTGACCAGTAAAGATCTTTATCGAAGCGCTGTTTAGTTCGCCGGTCTGATCAGACAGTACGTCGATGGCTTTGACTGTCCATGTTCCGTTCGGATTCTCGCCGTAGAAAGCATTGCTACTGAGTGTCCATTGGTAGGACGTAGGTTGCATGACCACACTATTGAGCGCGTGCGAAAGAATACTCCTCGTGCCGCTCGGAGAAGTGAGTACAAGCATCAGATCTGCACCAAACTCATGCTCAATGTTCAGTCGTGCCCACACAGTTTCGATGTTTCTGTCGGGAGTTTCTGTATCTACTTCTATAGACATTGAAATGCCTTCACCATCGTCATCCGGAATATTCATGGATCCTTCAGAAGAATCCAAAATCCAATCTGTTTCAGTCAAAGTTCCTAGGCTATCGGGAGTGTAGGTTTCTACGAACGAAATAGCAGCATCGACATCAACCACACCGAATCCAAAGTAGTTGTGATATGTGTAGCCTGCACCGTTTCGGATCCACGGGTCGAGCAGATTCACCGTTGCGTTACCCACTCTAAACCGTTGGTGTGGGATATCCGACTCTACTTCTCTCGCGGTGGTCGCTAACACATGTTTTACATCGCGCCAAGTGAGTTCGGGTTGTTGTTCCAATAGGAGTGCAATAGCGCCACTTAGGTTGGGCGCCGCAGCAGAGGTTCCATTGAAGGTGCTGATATAGTCACCGCCATCATTAAAAGCGGGTTCAAGAGCTAAACCACGGCGCGCAATCTGATCGTACCCTCGATTCGTTCCGCTCTGGTCCGTCGTAATAGAAGCAGGCTCTGATCTACCATACTCCCCCGCCGGTGCACTGACCCAGAGATTACTTCCCACACTAGAGTAAGAAGCTCTCTGGTCGGCTGCGTTAATTGCACCCACGACGACCAAATAAGGGAGTAGCAACGTACTGTAGTTGTTGGTACTCTGGCATCCGAGCCAATCATGAACCTGATGTCGTAGAGAGAAACAGGCGTTATAGGCGTTACCAGCTGACTTGACGTAGATTGCGCCTTTGCCGTCTCGGAGAGTAGAGGTCATTGATTTGAAGAAATCAACTTCTGAACTTCGTTCTCTGCTAGGAAAACCAATAATCGACCCATAGCTCATATTGAAAATGTCGACTTCGGAAGAAGCCGGTTGAAACGCGCTTGCACCCAGCGCATCTTCGCTACAGCATTGCTCAGATAGATAGTTGAATCCACGGATAGATACATCTGGTGCAACACCACGTAGACCAATGCCGTTGTCTGCCTCCGCCGCAATAATTCCAGTTACCGCTGTACCGTGATCACCGTAGGTACTTACGTTATAGGGGTCGGTTTCTGTTGAACCCCACCAAGGTTCTGAGATGCCTGGAGTTGCCTTGAAATTGAAGGACTTTCCAGCTTCTATATTGTTGTGCAGATCGGGGTGACATATCTCTAAACCTGTATCGACGATAGCAACCTTTACACCTTCTCCTGTAGGCGATCCAAGGTTTAATACGCCGTCCATGGAGAGATCTGCTAAGTTCACGCCACCTGCGGATGCAAATGCGTCTTGACCTCGATTCTGCAGATTCCACTGCTCGGAAAAGAGTGGATCAGCTGTTCCTGGATCTGCGGATTTTGGATTGGTTTCACAGGTAACTTTGATTCGGCCTTCTGAGTCAGTCTCAAAACCGAGGAAGTCTCTTGTATAGCCTGGTGCCCTGCTCGTCGTTCCAGCTTCAAGAAGAACGACTTGAACGAAATAGGTCGTATTCGGACTAAGTGTCGAATGGGTTATCAGCCAATTGTCGCTATGAACATCTAAATAGTTCAGTTCTGAAGTCGTCGCCCTGTGTGGGGTTCCACGAGAAGTGCCAAAATAAGGCGAGTCAGTGAGCCACATAACTAGCTCGCCGGGCGGCAAGGTTCCCTGTCCGAGGTTAAACACTCGTGCACTGATTTGCAGGAAACTTCTATAGAAATAGAGATCTGCGCTAACGAATCCAAAAGGTTGCAGAGATTCTTTTGAAACTTGATCCATAGCGCTGTCGGTGATGACTAGGTTCAGTGGAGTGCCCTCGATTGTCACGTTTTCTGAGCTAGACGAAAGAGAAACATTGAGGGATTCTGATCCCTCAACGGCGAGATCTTTCAGTACTTCAATCGTCGTTTCAGCAGATAGATTACCTGGACCAATACTTAAGCTCGTTGACTGAATCTCATAGTCTTGATTGCGAACAGCATCACCTGTCAAATGCACGGAGGCGACTATTGTTCTAGAAACAGTACTGTCGGCAGTGACTTTTAACTTGGTGGACTGGCCTAGCTCTTCAGATAGTTCTGAATCTAATACCGCATAGGTCAAAGTCACTGGGTCTGGTGGTGCGGGTGCGCCTTTACTGCTAGGTGAAGAGCAACCTAGCAATAGAATTGCCAATGCCGTTGCAAGACACCACTGAGTTGCTTTTGGCCAAGAAAGTGTCTTGAATCTATCCATGTTCGCCGATACGCATGATGCTATGTAACGCTAGGTTCTGAGCCGTTCATCTAAAAGTTTCGGTTTGGCCGCAGAGCTATGCTTGGACACTTGCATCGGCAACGATGGCGACAGTACCGTCTGCTTTTTCGAGCCAAACGAACACGGATCTTCGTCCATCTGCAGGTTGATTTTCATGCTCGATGCCGCGAATCGTAATCTCATCATCGCACCAAACCGGATTGGTGAACTTCAGGTCGATTCTTCCAGAATGCCACCAGCTATCACCGAAATATTCTTCAAGAGTGTTACCGACGTAAGCCATTGTCATGCGACCGCCGACGACGATTTCCGCAAACCCGAGTTGGCTGGCTGCTTTCTCGTCCGTATGGTAGTTGGCATTGCCATGGAAGAACACACCGCACATTTCCTTGGTGATCGAATGCCTATTTCCACCGAATTCGGTGCCATTGGGTTTTATGAATTTACGCATACCAGGCTTCTTCGACGGATCTCGAAATTCGAGAGTATCAGTTTCCATTTTCTGGCTTAGGAAACTCTGGTGGTGGTAACTCCGGACCGCGGGTTGTTGCTTACCTTCTTCATGAATATCCACGCGATACTTGACTACATTCCGGTTTCGGCGCGGGTAGATATCTTCGATAGCGCCGCTCACTGTATAGGTCTTATCGGTGCCTAGCGGCTTAAATAGTTCCCATTCCTGTCGCATCCAGAGGTGGCCCGATTGGTATTCGTAGGCGATCTCTGCAAAATAGTTATTGTCCGCACCAGTAGCAATCATTGAAGGGATATGTCGGGAAGACTCCACATCCAGATTGAGTCCTTTGCTGTAGTCCAATATCAGGTTTGGAGTCACTTGAAAAGGCACGGATGAAAGCTCTTTGCCTATGAACGGGTCAGACATGGTATTTCCTTGCAAAAAACTGTATGAGTAAAGCAATCAGTTTAAACCTCTAGCAGACGATCATTCGATAATGCAATATTGGGAAGTATTTGCCGAGGGCTGATGGGAAGCAGACTCCTGACTTCGCGGGGCGCAATTATGAGGCACATAACCAACCTCGAAAGTGCCTCATTTGCAACAAACTCGTTGATTCGTATTGATTTAAATGAGTGTTTTAGCAGAGCTAATATCAATTCTCATAAAATACGCACGAATACGTTCGAAGACATGAGGCGATGTGGCACATGAAAAAGCACAATCTGCGACTGAATCTTCCTATTTACTTAGCAACTTTTATCTTTGCTTTTTGCATGGTGTACCAGCCTGCTCTGGGCCAAGAAGAAGAGGCACAGACAGAAATGGCCAATCAGGAAGAAGAAGTCGTCATCGTTACGGGAACAAGACGACAAGACAGGACCAATGTAACTTCCTTATCACCCATTGATGTAATTGATGGGGATGAGTTTTCTTCAATTGGCGCGACTGAGATGGATGATCTTCTTCGTGCAACAGTACCTTCTTATCAAGTTAACCAACATCCAATTGATGATGCAGGAACTCTAGTACGACCCGCGACGCTTCGTGGTTTGGCACCAGATCAAACGCTTATTTTGGTTAACGGCATACGGCGTCATCGTTCTGGAGTGATCACTTTCATCTCGGATGCACTTACTCCTGGAAGTCAAGGTGTTGATCTGACTCCTATTCCGGGAATGGCATTGAATAGAGTCGAAGTTCTGCGAGATGGTGCATCTGCTCAGTATGGTTCAGATGCGATCGCAGGTGTAATTAACTTCATGTTGAAAGAAGATCGGAGCGGCGGTGCAATTGAACTTCGAACCGGTCAAACATTTGAAGGGGATGGTTCAATAAACCGGCTGTCGGCAAATAAAGGACTTCCTCTGGGAGACAGCGGTTACTTGAATATAACGGCAGAATATGTCACCCAAGGAGAGACTCAGCGAAATGTTGAAAGAAACGACGTTTCAGCACTGATCGCAAAGCGCGAAGCAGTTGGCGCAAATACCTCTGGACTAGGCTCTTCCACCCAGATATGGGGACAACCGATCGTTCACGACTCGACTAACCTATTTTTCAATGCGGGGATTGAAATTTCACCAAACACTGAAGCTTATGCTTTTGGCAATTGGGCACAAAGAGAGGTGGAAGGTGGTTTTTACTTTCGTAATCCGGATACACGAAATGGTGTATTCGCCAGCGGTGGTGTACGTCTAGTAGGCGCAATCACGCAGGAAGCATATGACACTGATGCGTGTGCACAATACCGTCAAGCTCCTGCTTCAGCATCTGCCGATGCCGCAGTTATTCAAGCAGATTTCGATAACCTAGCAGCGTTAGCAGCAGACCCAAATTGCTTCTCATTTAACGAGTTATTTCCGAATGGCTTTACGCCAAGGTTTGGTGGCAACATCACCGACAACAGTATTGCTATTGGTTTGAGGGGTGAGATGCAAGAGAACTTAACGTACGACATCAGTTACTACAACGGGACGAATTTGAATGAATTCTTCATCTTCAATACAGTCAATGCAGCTCGTGGCCCAGATCAGCCTGCTAACTACCATCATCGACCTGGTGATTACCGACAATCAGAATCTAGCCTACATGCAGACTTCGTAGCTCAAGCAGAGCCTAACTTTATGGAAAATCCACTTTCCATCGGCTTCGGCCTTGAGTGGCGACGTGAGACATTTGAAGTTACAGCGGGTAACCCGTATTCATGGTCGGCACCAGATCCAGGTAACCGCACTACGATCGAGAATCTCTTACTGCAACAAGGATTTACACCTGCTTCTAATGGATTTTCCGGCTTTTCGCCTTCACAGGAAGGCGAGTGGAGTCGGGACAATACCTCAGCTTATGTTGATTTCGAGGCGGATTTTCAGGACGAATGGTCAGGTGGTCTAGCGTTTAGATTTGAGAACTATGAAGACTTCGGTAGCAATACCCAATTCAAGATCTCTGCAGGAAAAGTATTCTCACCTGAAATTTCTTGGCGAATGACTGTATCTACTGGATTCCGAGCACCTACGCCAGGACAATCCAACGTTCGAAACGTCTCGACTGAATACAACGCCACTTTGAGGGATCTCGTAGAGACAGGATTGATTCCACCCACTGATCCGATTTCAGTGTTGAAAGGTGGTCTCCCGCTAGAACCTGAAAAATCTGTGAACTACTCTACTGGACTGTCAATCAACGACGCATCTGGGCGAGTGTCAAGTATTGACGTGTTTTACGTGACCGTCGAAGACCGAATTACATCATCGGCAGGGTTTTCATTGACTGAAGAAGAAGTACAAACACTGTTAAATCAAGGTGTTGCAGGTGTAACCGCTGGTAGCGTTCTTCGTTACTTTACGAATGCGTGGGGGACATCGACGAGAGGACTCGAAATCGTCAATTCTGGAGCTATTGATATCCCGTTCCTGGCAGATGGATATTCTGATCTGACGATAGCTGCTAGCTATGTAGACACTTCTGTGACCGACCGTGATACTGGAGTCATTTCGGATCGAAGAGCACACAATATTGAAAACATCCAGCCGCGCACAAGAGCCGTTGCTACATTCAGTCATAACCGAGGTAATTGGCGATATATGGTTCGAGGAAGCTACTGGGGTGCTTGGGCAGCTTTGGATTCAGGTGTTCCATTCCCGGATGATTATTCCGCACGTTTCCTGACTGATTTGGAAGTTGGTTACTCTCTCGAAGAAATGAATGCTGACTTGGTGCTTGGATTCTCAAACATATTTGATCAAGTACCGAACGAGCATCCTCGAGGTGTAACTGATTCAGGTCAGCTCTATCACGAGCACTCACCATTTGGTGGAAATGGTGCCATGGTCTATGGTAGAGTCGTCTTTACGATGGATTAATTTCACCTAGATTTTTTTAGACACGATGCCCATACCTGTTAAGGTATGGGCATTTTTTTGTACAACTAAGTTGCGGAAGGTGAGAAGCAGTACTAATGAGAAATTGACACAGATACTTTCTTTCGTATTTGTGATTGCGGTTTTTCTGTTTGGGGCTGGCCAGATCTCGTCTCCTTTGTACGAGAAAAGTCCCACACCTCTAACTATCGAGACAACTGAAGGTGCTTCAGTTCAATTTCAGACGGTGGTTGTTACTGAACCTGCCGATCTACAACGTGGATTAATGCACATCAAGCATCTAGCGGTAAATCAGTCGATGCTCTTTATTTATCAAGAATCTACCACAGCCACATTTTGGATGAAAAACACTTATGTATCTCTGGACCTGTTATTTATTGCTACAGATGGGTTAGTTGTCGATATTCACCACCATGCGACGCCACTTTCTACAGATCAAATCTCCTCAAGCCACGAAGTGGTAGCAGTGTTAGAAATAAATGCTGGCTTGTGTCAGAAACTGGGAATCAAGGCAGGAAGTGTCGTCAGGCACTCGATCCTTGGCACCAGCAAAACCTAGTTCACGGACTCTAAATCTCGCAATTCTTCATAGAGTCGTCTTTCCGCCGCCGAGATGTGTTTAGGTACGGTTATCTCTAGTGTGACGAACTGATGTCCGTCATTGATTCCTCGTCCTCTCAATCGTACCATGCTACCGCTACTGGTTGCCTCTGGAACTTTAAGCTGAACCTTACCGCCGAGTGTATTTACTTCAATGCTTGCACCTAGTGCCGCCTGCCAAGGTTTGATTTTGGCCTGGCTGTGTACATCGTTGCCTTTGAGGGTAAAACTGTGATGTGGCTGCACATCAAGTTGGATGAGTAAATCGGCACCATTGTGACCTTGACCAGCGAGCCTAAATTTGTCGCCATGAGTCAACCCTTTGGGGATACGTACTTTTAATCGTCGTGGTCGTGTAGCACCTGTAGAAGCATTTGAGGTCGCTAGGCTAACCTCGACTGGATCGTCCGAATACAATTGCTCTAACGTGATTGGCAGTGTTACTTCCTGATGAGCTGGGTGAAACGGATTTCGTCCTGAACGACTTGAAGCATGATGGGTAAAGCCACGAGCGTCACCGCCGAACATACCGTCCAACATGGAATAAATATCCTCAAATCCGAACCCGTTTTGATTGGACTGAAAGTTGAATTGTTTAGTCCATTCAGGTGGCGGCTCAAAATTCTGACCAGCTCGCCAGTTTGAACCCAACATGTCGTAAGCTTCACGTTTCTTTGGGTCCTTTAGTACGTCGTAAGCCTCATTGATTTCCTTAAATTTGTTCTCAGCATCGGGATGTTTACTTACGTCAGGATGATATTTACGAGCAAGTCGACGATATGCCTTCCGAATGTCATCGGTCGACGCATCTCGCGCAATCCCTAAGCTCTTGTAAAAATCTTGATAATCCATATCTTTATTAGTCGATTCATCTGATCGACAGAATTGGTCATAATGTCGACGCTGATGATTGATGAACTGTTAAACAATCAATATTTTTAAATTCCTGATCTTATCTATCATCTAAATATGAGGGTAATTCTTCCTAATTCAACAGATAGATCACGAAGAACCTCGACTGTGTTTGGTCTGCGTTACGGCAAGCGTTTCAGGTATCATGCAAACAAGCATCTGAAAGTATCCATTTCCTTTTCTGCTGATTGAAACCCCATCCAGTCGACATGCCTCGCCACTCATCCGCACCTCCAAAAGAAAGGCGAAGTGTTGATTTGGGCTCTCGATTGTTGATTGGCATGTCCTACCTGGTTGCCCAACTGCCATTTAGCGTTCAATACCGATTAGGTCGTTGGTTAGGTCGGCTTTCACGAAGAATCGTGAGAAGTCGAGCGAAAATCGTGGACATGAATCTTCGATTGTGTTTTCCTGAACTATCAGAAGAAGACCGGGAGGAGCTCGCTATTCGAACCTTTGAATCGGTGGGTGTTATGTGGTTTGAAGTTGCCAGCTTGGCCTTTGGCCGAGCGGATGAGATAGTCAATCGAGGCAGGGTCTGGGGAGGAGACGAGCTACAACAAGCGGTTGATGAAGGTAACGGCATCATCTTAATAGGCGTGCATCTGAATTCGATGGAAGCCGCCGCGGCGATTATGCACCGCAACGGTTTCGAGTTCAGTTGTATTACTCGAAGCCAGAAAAACCAGGTGATCGATGAATATTTCAAAAGGCATCGACGAGCCCGATTCGGTTCTGAAAATATTTTCGATTTAAAGCAATTCAACAATGCCATTCGCTACCTTGGGCGCAAGAAAACGAACATGTGGCTGGCATCGGACCAAGATATGGGATTGAGAAGGGGTACTACGGTTATGGCACCTTTTTTTGGTGTGGAAGCATCAACAGTTGCCTCCCCGATTCGAGTTGCGACACTTTGGAAAGAAGAGAATCGGCCTGCGTTGGTACTCATGAGCCAACATCGAGACGAGAAAGAACAAAGAGTCCATGTAAAGTTCAAACGAATCAAGGATCTTCCGCTGGAAGATGTCTGCCAAGCTGCTGCCCAACTCAATGGCTATATTGAGGATGCCATCCGAGAACACCCTGAACAATGGTTTTGGGTTCACAAACGATTTAAAACCCTGTCGGACGGAAAGCGACGAGATTACAACGCGTCTTAGTGATTCTGCTCAGCGAAGTCCAAGTTAGATGTCGATCAAGTAGTCAAATGGACTAATCTAGATGACGGTATGCCATTCGGGATAGTTCTCACGGATACCTCGGACCTCTTCCATGTACATGGTTTGCAGTTTTTCTGTCACGGGTCCTCGATTACCGTTTCCTATGACTCGATGGTCTAGTTCTCGGATTGGTAAGACTTCCGCCGCAGTGCCGGTGAAGAACGCCTCGTCAGCGATATAGAACTCGTCTCTGGTGATATTACGTTCAATCACCTTGTAGCCTAGCTCATTTGCGAACGCCAGTATTGAGTCTCGAGTGATTCCAGGTAAGCACGAAGTCAGTTGCGGCGTATGGATGACTCCGTCCCGAATCATGAACACGTTCTCGCCCGTCCCTTCGGCGACATAACCTTCATTGTCTAACATCAGTGCTTCGTCGTACCCGCCGTCTCGTGCTTCCGACAGCGCAAGAATCGAATTCACGTAATTTCCACTTACCTTTGCTTTGCACATACTGATATTTACGTGGTGTCGAGTGAGAGAAGAGGTACCTACACAAATGCCTCTTTCTTGAGAATCAGCGTCCATGTAGTCAGGCCAAGGCCAGCAACCAATAGAAACATGCACAGAGAGATTTTCTGCCCTCAACCCCATCGCTTCTGAACCATAGTAAACGACCGGGCGCACATAGCATTCCTCCAGTTCGTTAGCTTTGATCACCTCTAATTGAGCCTTGATTAACTCTTCCCTTGAGAATGGGATATCCATTCGGACAATTTGAGCGGAATCGAATAACCGTCGCGTATGTTCGCGCAATCGAAAAACTGAAGTTCCTTTGGGAGTGGCATACGCTCGTATGCCTTCAAATACTCCTACCCCATAATGGATTGTATGTGTGAGGACGTGGGTTGTTGCAGAACGCCAAGGAACTAAGTCCCCGTCCTGCCAGATGACTCCGTCGCGATTTGCAAAGGAAGTACGATCATCTGCCATGAGTTAAATACCACTAGCTTGTGAAAAAATTTGCCTACCCTCAGAATCTCGAGCACTCACCGGTCGAACTCAAATGGGTGGCTTTGCATAATTAGCAAGTAAATCAAGGTTTGTTTAATTTCCCCAAACCTTACTCCAACCGTAATACCCGGACTCACATGTCGCACCCTACTCATCTAGAGATGCTTAGGCATTTGGTACAAGCTCCGTCAGTGAGTAGTTTGAACGAATCGCTTGACCAAAGCAATGCAACAGTTGTGACCTACCTGGCTGATTGGTTGGATTCTTTGAATTTTAGAGTTGAGGTCCTGACACTTCCTTCCGACCCGAAGAAGAAAAATCTTGTAGCGACTAAGGGTACGGGTGAGCAAGGCATCGTATTTGCAGGACACACCGATACCGTACCAACGGACGAGCGACTTTGGCATACAGATCCCTGGGACCTAGTTAAATCCGAAGATCGCGTTTTTGGGTTAGGTACCTGTGATATGAAAGGTTTTTTTCCTGTTGCTCTCTCCGCTGCCGCTGCATTTTCGGAATGTCGATTAAGAGAACCTATCACGATTGTCGCAACAGCAGACGAAGAATCTTCAATGTCCGGTGCCCGGTATTTGACGGAGATTGGTAAACCCAAAGCGAGTGTTTGTGTCATTGGTGAGCCGACAGGCATGACACCGGTATTTGCTCATAAAGGTGTGATGTTAATGCGGATAAAAGTCCAAGGCCGAGCTGGACACTCGTCCAACCCCGAAGCGGGTTGTAACGCCTTAGATGTCGCGAATGCCGTTATGAACGAATTGGTTGAATATAGATCAAGATTGAGATCGAAGTATCGAAATACAGCTTTTAAAGTGTGCTATCCAACGATGAATCTAGGTTGCCTTCATGCGGGCGATAGTGCCAATCGAATCTGTTCAAGTGCCGAACTTCAGTTTGATTTGAGATTGCTACCGGGAATTGATCACGAGTTGACTTTTGAGGAAATGAACCAGCTCGTTGATTCAGTTGCCGAAAAATTCGGCGCACAGGTGGAATTCATCATGGATTCTCCGGCAATTCCTGCGTATCAGACTGATACGGATGGTTGTTTACTAAAGACGCTGGAAAAATCCGTCGCTAAGAAATCAACAACTGTTTCGTTTGGAACAGAAGCACCGTTTTTTAGTGAATTAGGTATGGAAACAGTGGTCTTTGGTCCGGGATCCATTGACCAAGCCCATCAAGCCAATGAGTACCTTGAATTGGCGCAAATCGAACCTAGTCAGAAAGTACTTGAACATCTAATTCACCAGTATTGCGTAGACAGATAGGTATTCGTCAGGGAGTCAACCTAGCTCTCCTTTAGAACATGGATTCCGCGAAGTTCGCTCAATGGTTTCGGAGTTCTTCCCCGTATATCAGAGCTCACCGAAACAAGGTTTTTCTGGTCTACTTCACGGAAGAGGCATTAGCGCACGAGCTTCTTACGAACATAGTCCACGACTTGGCTTTGCTTCATGTCATGGGTGTTCGAGTCGTCCTGGTACCGGAGTTGCGGTGTGGCAGTGGTATCGGATCACATCCACTAGATAGCGATGGCTTAGCTGAGTACCTTGGTCAAGTAGGTCAATTACGTAATCACTTGGAAGCGGAGTTCGCCACCGGTGTACCAGGTAGCCAGTTTCACAGCAGGCATGTGCCATTGGTGTCGGGAAATTTTCTGCAGGCTAAACCCAGAGGCATTGTGCAGGGCGTGGACATGCAATTTGCTGGTGAAACTAGAAAAGTTCATGAAGGGGAGATTAGAAAGTTGCTCGAGGCAGGAATAGTGGTATTGGTTCCACCTTTGGGACACAGTTCATCTGGTGTAATGTATGCCTTGGATAGCAATGAAGTTGCTCAAAAAGTGGCTGTCAGTCTTGGTGCGGATAAGCTCATTCTGATGGGACCGATTGCCAAGTTAGGAGATCACTCTGACTTAACGACGCAAGCGTTAGACGAAGTCTTAGCAGAGATTCCACTAGCGCCTGAATTGCAGCGTCAACTACAAACATTAGGAGATGCGTGTAAGGAAGGGGTAGCTCGCGCGCATGTGATTTCGCACGAAATAGACGGCTCGTTGTTGCAGGAACTCTTTACGGCAAGTGGTGTGGGGACTCAAATTTCAGATGCTTCTTATAGGGATATTCGACCTGCGACTACTGACGATATCAGTGCAATAGCAGAATTGCTTAAGCCGCTAGAGGAAGAAGGTATATTGCTGGATCGATCGCGTGCACGATTGGTAGAAGAACCTGAGCATTTTTTAATATCGGAACTGGATGGCGTGGTGATCGGTTGTGTTGCGCTCTACGATACCGATGCAACGATGATAGAAATCGGGAGCTTGGTCACCGATTCTTCTTACCAAGGTGCAAACGTAGGTCGACAATTGTTGCAAGCTGCAGAATCCGAAGCGAAACGGCGGGGTGCCACGTCTGTTTATGTTCTTACCGTGAACGCTATGGACTGGTTTGAAGAGAATGGGTATGCACCCATGCACATGGGTGACTTACCATCTACTAGATTAGAACGATATTCTGCGATCCGTAATTCAAAACCATTTATCAAACAACTGACTTAGAAATATGCCAACAAAGCGTCCGTATTCATCCGTAATTGTCGACGGAGTAGAGCAAGCACCTAGTCGTGCGATGTTGTACCCAGTGGGGTTTAAGGAGGAAGACTTCCGAAAACCACAAATTGGAATTGCCTCTACTTGGTCCAATGTAACTCCCTGCAATATGCACATCAATCAGCTGGCGGACCATGCTGCGAGCGGTGCAGACGAGGCTGGGGGGAAAAGTGTCCAATTCAATACGATCACAGTGTCTGATGGTATCTCGATGGGTACTCCAGGTATGCGGTATTCACTGGTCAGTCGAGAAGTGATTGCAGATTCGATTGAAACCGTAGTCGGAGCTCAAGGATTCGACGGTTTTGTGGCGATAGGCGGCTGTGATAAGAACATGCCAGCGTGTGCCATGGCGATGGCTCGCTTGAATCGACCATCCGTGTTTGTGTACGGTGGCACGATCCAGATGGGTGTTAAACGGCGCGACATTATTTCAGTGTTTGAGGCGGTTGGTTCGAGAGCTGAAGGTCTTATCAGTGCTGAAGAATTGAAGGATGTAGAGCAAACTGCGATTCCTGGACCTGGATCATGTGCTGGCATGTATACCGCAAACACAATGGCTTCCGCGATAGAAGCACTTGGGTTAGCTCTACCAAATTCATCCTCGCAAGAGGCTGTAAGCCAGGCGAAACGGGATGAGAGCTATCAGGCTGGGGTAGCGGTTACTCGCTTGGTTGAAGCGGACCTAAAACCCTCTGATATTTTGTGTCGGGAGTCGTTCGAGAATGCCATCACGCTGGTGATTGCACTTGAAGGCTCGACGAACGCCGTGCTACATTTGTTGGCGATCGCTCATTCTGCCGGTATTCCTCTATCACTCGATGATTTTTCGGCGATTGGCAAACGAGTGCCCGTATTGGCAGATATGAGACCTGCCGGGCAGTATGCAATGTCAGAATTGATTGAGATCGGTGGCATTCGACCATTAATGAAAATCCTCCTAGACGAGGGATTACTGGTCGGCGACTGCATGACGATCACTGGACATACACTTGCTGAGGATCTTGCTGAAGTTAGTCCCTATCCAGACAGTCAAAAGATTATTCGTTCATTGGATAATCCGATAAAACCGGATAGCCATCTTGTGATTCTTCGAGGTAATGTTGCTCCTGAAGGTTCTGTGGCGAAGATCACGGGCCACGAAGGCGAGGAATTCACAGGCACTGCACGGGTGTTCCATGGCGAGGAGGCAGGGATGTCTGCGATTATGGATGGAACCGTAAAGGAAGGCGATGTCGTGGTGATTCGTTACGAAGGACCGAAAGGCGGACCCGGAATGAGAGAGATGTTAAGTCCGACCAGTGCTTTGAATGGGCGAGGATTGGCAGGGAAGGTTGCTTTAATTACGGACGGACGTTTTTCTGGTGGGTCGTCAGGCTTTGTCGTGGGTCACGTGACGCCAGAAGCTTACGAAGCTGGTCCCATCGGGTTGTTGCGGGACGGCGATAAGTTAACTATTAACGCCATCACGAAGGAGATCAATGTGCACCTGAATGAAGAAGAACTACAGGAACGACGCAGGAATTGGACTCCACCTGAGCCTTACACTCAACGAGGTACATTGGCGAAATATGCTCAGCTGGTCACTTCTGCGAGCGAAGGTGCAGTGACAGACAAGTACCTGTCGAACTAATTTGTAGAAAGGAGTTTCTTTGCTTGGATTCCGATGAATCCACGAAGTAACTAGTCTTTAGCGCGACTGACGTACTCGCCGGTTCTTGTATCGATACGGAGAGCGTCGCCAATCTCGATAAATAGTGGGACGGTGACGACAGCACCAGTCTCCAATGTGGCTGGCTTACTGCCACCTTGGGCGGTGTCACCTCGAAGTCCCGGGTCGGTGTCGGTGACCTTGAGGTCTACAAAGTTTGGCGGGACGACAGAGATGGGTTGATCGTTCCACAACGTCACGGTGCATCTAACTGTATCGAGTAGCCAATTTCTCGCATCACCAACCACTGTTTCAGATGCAGATAACTGCTCATAACTATCGTCAGTTCTCATAAAGTGGTAAAACTCGCCGTCCGAATAGAGGTACTCCATTTCCTGTTCGCTCACATCTGCGCTAGGCATCGTTTCACCACTACGAATAGTTCGCTCCCAGACTCGACCAGTGATTAGATTTCGGAATTTTGCACGGGTAAAGGCATTTCCTTTACCAGGTTTCACGAATTCCGCCTCTAAGATAGAGCATGGCTCCCCCTCAAGAAGGACCTTTAGCCCGGGGCGGAATTCCTTGGTAGCGTAATTGACCATAAAAAGCAGTAGCGTTGTTCAAGTTTCAATTTTAAAAATCTGCAGTTCACATATTTCCACCTTAATACTATTGACCCAAGGTTCAATGTTCTGAGGATCGATCCAAAGCTTGAGATCTAATGTGACATGCACGCTTAGGATTTCTTCGCAGATTTTTTGGTTTGAGCTCGTTGCTGCCTCGCTGGTAGAACTGTCTAGGTAATTCTGTGCAAGGGAAGCGCTTATGAATGGATCGACCTGCTATTCACGCTATTTAACTCGCATCTGAACTTGTGTATATTTGTGTGTCGTTGTTTTGTCGAAAACGAAATACTTCTAGGAGGAACAGTATGTGGATTAGACTCGTAGCATGTGTACGGCAACAGTTTCGATCGCTGATGCTGGGTACAGTCGTTGTCATAGGCTCAACATCTGGAGCAGAGGTAATGTCCCTAGAGGTTTTGTCCTTGGACCCGGCCGAATTGGAAGAGAAGCAGACAAAGCAGGAAGCCAGACTCAGGGAGAGCTCGAAATTTTGGGAAGACGCCCGAAAAGATGATTTGTTTGGATTTGATTTGTGGACGCACGCCAATCCAACTGAGGACGGACGACGCGTAGCCTTCACTACGCACCCACTCATGATCTCGGATGTCCTGCCGGTGTGGTGGGATCGATTTGGGGACGTGCCTCTCGTGAATGTGCTTCACGAAGTGGACGACGGGACGAGGTCGGATGCACAGATTACGGACAGGTTAGTCGAAATTTTCAACATCAGGGTGCTGACAAACAGAAATCAATTGCAACTACCTGACCATGCTACACTCGTGGCATACCTGTCTATGGAAACAGATTCCGTGCAGATGAATATTCCCATGAGGCTTACCGAGGATCAGTCTTATTATCTGGATGATCCACAAGCATTGCTTCGTGAACTGACTATCCAAATGTCCGGTTATCAAGTGTCTAGTAACTTTGGGAAACCCAAGTTTTGGTTACGCAGCTTAAAAGGGATTGACATCAATGCCGATACGGTAGAGAACATGAGGCCATTTGGCATAGAGGTCGGTATCCTGTTTCGATTCGGTGACACCAACGTGAAATCTGAATTCCAGTGGGGAGGGAGGTCTGATCAAATACCCTTGTCGTACCCTGAAATGCCATTTCTGGTAGCAGGTGCGAAGGAAGAGATTCTATGATCAACAAGCCAATGATTGTCCGTACAGAATTGATTTAATTTATGTGTTCTACCACAACTTCAGATCTGGGAAGTGTATTGCGAAACTGGATTCCTTAAAGGAAGCAGTGACAATATCAAAGGAACTGCGTTTGACAGGTTGTAATCAAGTATGTAAGCTCCAAAATTCTTGGTTTGCATTAAGATGAGCGGAGCTCTCAATTCCTAGTGAATACAGAAGTGGAAGAAAGCATCAGTGTTTTGGAAACGGATTGGCGACTGTTACTGAAAAATGCCGTTCGAACCGTAGAAGATCTCAGTCGAAAACTAGGCTTTGAGTCGTTGCCAAGCCAGTGGTATGAGGCAAGGGATTTTCCCATTAGAGTGCCCGAACCATATCTGAGTCGCATTAAGAAAAAGGATCTTACCGACCCACTCTTGTTACAGGTGGTGCCTCACGTAGCCGAATCACGGCAGGTCGTAGGTTTTTCACCAGACCCATTGCTGGAATCCAAATCAATGATTGGACAAGGAGTGCTTCAGAAGTATCAGGGTAGGGTGTTGCTGATCACCACGTCTGCCTGTGCAGTTAACTGTCGTTATTGTTTCAGAAGATCTTTTCCATACGCTGAGAACGTGGTAGCTCCGAGTTCAACCTCGTTGGGTAGCATTGAGTCAGATTCTTCCATAAAAGAAGTGATTCTGTCGGGTGGCGACCCGTTGATTCTGTCGGATAAACAGCTAGGTCGCTTATTTGAGCAGCTTGATTCAATTAAACACCTTGACCGTATTCGCATCCATACACGGCTACCGGTGGTCATTCCTCAAAGGGTTACGGCCGGCTTACGAGAGCTTCTTCGCGGCTTGAGTAAAAAGGTCATTTTTGTCCTGCACTTTAATCACCCGGCCGAAATTGACTCGGAGGTGTCTTTAGCACTCAAAATGTTGGCTGACGACAAGCACATATTGCTCAATCAAAGTGTGCTTTTAAAAGGTGTCAACGACTCGCCTGAGGTTCTCGCTTCGCTATCCGAAAAATTATTCGAGAGTCGAGTGTTACCGTACTACCTGAACATGCTGGACAGAGTGGAAGGCACCGCACATTTTGAAGTTTCTGAGCAACAAGCAGTAAGGATTTATCGCAAACTTCAGGCGCAGCTATCGGGATATTTGGTACCTAAATTAGTCCGAGAAATACCGGGCGCAAAGTCAAAAGAACTACAGCCTCTTCAACTTAGTCGCTCGACGAAGGGTACTAGTCCTTTCTAATAACCTCTAATTCCTTGACGCTACGAAATCCTTGAGGTAAGCGAATACCACGTTGAGTTCGTTCCCCTAAATAGGTGGTTAGAATCTTGGGTCGAATCAAAAATATGCGTTTCCCGACTGAAAGCTTGATCGTGTCTTCTAGCGAGAGTACGCCTACGAACGCTAATTCCTCTTTACTTGCCTTCAGTCTGGCTGCTGGGATACTAATTAACTTGATCCCGATGCCACTATTTTGGAGCGGCAGATTCTCGAGTTTTGAGATCACCATATAACCGTCGTTGGTCACACACGCATAGTGTGTTTCGTCGGTAATCTCTTGGGGATCTAGGAGTGTGCGATTGGGTCGTAACTTCACGACTTGCTTTCCGCTTTTCTTTAGTGCAAGCAGGGAATCTTTCCCCACTCGAAATCCTGTGCCTTCGTTGGTTGTAACGAGATACTCTTGACACTCAGCACTCAATACACTCACAATTGAGGCATTGGAAGGTAGTTGAAAACGACTGGTCAGCGGTTCACCCTGACCACGAGCAGATGGTAAGTCCCGTACCGCACATGAGTACGCTTTACCAGTGCTATCAAAGAAAATTGAACTGGATGTGTTCTTAGTTTGTATGCTACCGAGATAGGAGTCTCCTTCTCGATAAGGCATTGTGGCAGGCTCCGTGTTATGACCTCGAGTAGACCTCACCCAGCCTTTGGCTGAAAGAATGACTGTCACAGGTTCTGTGATCAACAACTCTTCTTCGCTGTAAGCTCTGGAATCTGATGCAGCCAAAATTTGGGTGCGCCGATCGTCGCGAAATTTAGATTGCGCTTCTTTCAGTTCTTTTGAGATCAGCGTATTCATTCTCTGTTTAGAGTTGAGAATTGCCTGTAGTTTCTTGTTCTCGTCGACTAGCTCCGCGTGTTCCTTTCTGAGTGCGTTCTCCTGCAAACGAGCGAGTTGCCTGAGGCGCAATTCCAAAATGGCATGAGCTTGCTCTCTAGATAGATCAAATCTCTTAACTAGCTCGTCTTCTGGATTTTCGCTGTCGCGAACGATCTCAATTACTTCGTCTAGGTGATTGAAGGCCACAAGGAAGCCTTCAATCGTGTGCAGTCTCTTTTCGATCGCCGCTACTCGGTATTGAATGCGGCGTGTGACGCAGCTGCGACGGAAATCCAGCCACTCAAGCAATATTTGTTTGAGCGACATGGTTCTTGGTTTGAGATCCAGTCCAATGACATTTAAGTTGAATTTCAGTGCGCGCTCAAGATCCGTGGTGGCGTACAAATGACTCATTAGACGTTCTACATCAACGCGCTTGGACCGTGGCACGAGAACTAATCGTGTGGGATGTTCGTAATCGGACTCGTCGCGTAAATCGTTCAAATATGGCAATTTTTTATCTGTCATTTGTGCTGCGATCTGTTTTAGACAATTCGCAGGAGAACTCTGATAGGGCAGTTCCGTGACAACGATGTCGCCGTTTTTTTCAACGACATATTTCGCTCTACAGCGAATGACACCACGGCCGGTTTCGTATGCCTGATGAAGATCTTCCTTGGACGTGGGGATCAACGCACCCGTTGGCAGATCCGGTCCTTGAATGTATTCAAGCAGCTGCTCTGTTGAGAGTGATCGGTTCTTCAAGAGCTGAATACACGCTTCTACCACTTCCTCTAAATTGTGGGGGAGCACATCGGTGGCCATACCCACTGCGATTCCCATGCTACCGTTGAGTAACAGAAAAGGAATCTGTGCAGGTAGATAACGCGGTTCAGTGAACGAACCCTCGTAGTTTTGGACAAATTCAACTGTTCCTTGATTGAGTTCGTCCAGCAGTAATGGAGCCCATTTTGAGAGTCTGGCTTCGGTGTATCTCATTGCCGCGAACGACTTCGGATCGTCCGGTGCACCCCAGTTTCCATGCCCTTCAACCAAAGGGTACCGGAACGAGAACGACTGAGACATGAGAACCATCGACTCGTAACAAGCATCCTCGCCATGAGGATGGTATTTACCGACCACTTCGCCAATCGTACGTGCGCTTTTCGCGAACTTTGCCTGATTGGTGATACCTAAGGTAGACATCGTGTAAATGATGCGACGCTGTACCGGCTTTAAGCCGTCACCGATAAACGGCAAAGCGCGATCATTGATCACATACATGGAGTAATCCAAGTACGCCTTTTCGGTGTACTCCCGCATCGTCAATGAAGGCACAACTGGGCTGAAATCTAGACCATCACCAGACACTGTCTTTTACCTCTCTGGTTTTTCTAATCCGAATGCACTTCTGCTTGGTCGAACATTTTCGAGATCACTTGATCGCCGTATTCAGTCAACCATACTTTTCTATCTGGAGCGCGCTTTTTAGCGAGCAATTTGTCCATGATGTCGTGTGTTTGAGCGAACTCATCAATCATCAATTTATGAAGATGACGTGTTTCCACCGACATGCTGGTTTCTCGAAGTTGAAGAGGGGTCATTTCGCCGAGGCCCTTGAACCGTTGGACGATAGGTCGACTTCTTGAATTTTCTTGAGTTAATTGATTCAACAGTGAATCCCGCTCTTTATCGTTCATTGCGTAATGCTTGTTCTTGCCAATATCGATGCGATAGAGTGGCGGCAACGCGATAAACAAGTGGTTATGGTCAATTAATGCTTTGAAATGTCTGAAGAATAAAGCACAAAGCAATGTGGCTATATGCGAACCATCTGAATCGGCATCGGCGAGAATGCAAATTTTCCCATACCGTAATTTCGAAAGATCCTTTGAATCTGGTTCGACTCCAATGGCTAGAGATATATCCCTGACAGTTTGCGAATCAAGGATTTCCGAGGATGCCATTTCCCACGTATTTTTGATTTTGCCGCGAAGCGGTAAAACAGCCTGAAACTCTCTATCTCGGGCTTGTTTGGCAGAACCACCGGCAGAATCTCCCTCTACCAAGAACAGTTCGGATTGATCGATATCCTGAGTTGAACAATCTGCTAACTTACCTGGAAGTGCGGGTCCCGAGGCGATTTTTTTGCGTTTTGTCTTTTTACTGGATTGAATACGATGCTGAGCATTTGCAATGGTGTTTTCGGCAATCTGCTTTCCGTAATCCGGATTTTCGCTCAGCCATATACTAAATGCATCCTTGGCCGTACCGTTGATGTAAGTGCCGCAATCTCGAGACGAAAGTCGTTCTTTCGTTTGACCACTGAACTGCGGTTCCTTGGTCTTGGCTGACAATACGTAGGAGCAACGGTCCCACACATCTTCGGGAGTCAATTTAAGGTTTCGAGGCAACAAATTGTGGAACTCACAGAATTCTCGGAGCGCGTCGGTCAGACCTGAGCGTAATCCGAGCACATGTGTACCACCTTGGCGTGTGGGAATCAGATTTACATAACTTTCTGTGATTAGATCGTCTTCGCCAAGGTTCCAGGTAACAGCCCAATCGACAGCATGTCCGTTCTTTTGTGATTGATGGGAAAAGGGTTCCGAAGGTACACACTCTTCGTTGCTGAACTGTCTTAAATATCCGTCAATTCCTTCCTCAAATTTCCACGTTTCCGGAGACGGATCCCCTAGCATTCCCTTAGGTTGGGCCAGCGTCACGGTTAGTCCAGGACACAATATTGCTTTGGCTTTGAGTATGTGCTTCAGTCTTGCTAGATTGACGCGGTCATGTTCAAAGTGTTCGGTATTGGGGCGGAAAGCAATATAGGTACCTGTCTCTCGTTTGTTCACTTTGCCGACCACTTCCAGAGTAGTCGATGGATACCCATTCTCATAAAGCTGACGGTAGATTTTGCCGTTCCGCTTGACTCTTGTTTCTAGCGAGTTGGATAGCGCATTAACGACGGAAACACCCACACCGTGTAGTCCACCAGCAAATTCGTAATGGCGATTAGAAAACTTACTGCCGGCGTGTAGTCGTGTGAGAATCAGCTCAACGCCAGAAATATCATGGTCCGGATGGATATCGACTGGCATTCCTCGACCGTCATCCTCTACCTCTACGAGACCGTCTTCATGGACTGCGACATGAATGTGTGTGGCGAATCCAGCGAGGGCTTCATCCACGCTGTTGTCCACAACTTCCTGAACCAGATGGTTAGGGTAAGCGGTGTCCGTGTACATTCCTGGGCGTCGGCGTACAGGGTCCAAGCCGCCGAGCACTTGAATTGATAAAGCTGAGTAGTTTTGTTCTAAGGGCATAATCGTCTTCGTCCGTGAATCTTGATTAGCTAAGTGTTAATCCGATAATCGGTTTACTTGTGAAGAAATGTCTCCTGATTCATAAAGGAAAATCCAGCGCCAACCTGGTGTTTTCGTGGAAAATCCAAAGGTATCGGAATCTTCGCTAAATTGCCAACATGTGGAAGGCGTGGTCATGAGTTCAAATTGCTTATTCGATTGCTCAAAGGCTTGGTGAACATGACCACAGGTCAGTCCTCTTACATGCGAGTTTGCAGCGCAAAGTTGCATTAATTTCTCGCCATTATCGATGCAATGGGCATCTATCCAAGCAACTCCGATAGGCACCGGCGGGTGGTGCGTGGCGACAAGCGTAAATCCATCGTGTTGGTGTAATTTCCTTTCCAAAAGTTCCAAATGTGGTTGAGTAATGTGACCCGCGACCTCGTTATCTACATGCGAATCGACCGTCGTGATCCGCCACTCACCTACTTGCAGGTCTTCTGCGGGACACACATTGTGAAACGCGACTTCCAAATCATGGTTACCCGGTGTGCAAACTAACGGTGCACGTGTATGACTCTGCAGAAATTCAAGAAACATCGCATACGTTTGCTCTATCGCTTCGTCTGCGAGATCACCGGTATGCACCACGGCATCAGGCTGGTACTCTGCCAATGCAGATACAAGCACATCCTGTAGTGAGTTGAATGGATTCACACCATTTTTAACCGCATTGCGATCCGAATAGAGATGAGAATCGGTAATCTGCAAGACCTTTAGTGGATCACCCATTCTAAATCACTCTTTTGCTTTGCTAATAGTGCTCAACGCCGTGTAACCATCCTTGGTTCAGCGGGAATCAAATACTCCCATTTCTTCCATTTCTCGTTGGCTGGCCAATCCGTGGGTCAGACAATTGGTTAAGAGTTCGGATAAGAAATCGTTGACTCTGTCTTTTTCATTGGGTAAGTACATCTCAGGATTGGGATAGGCGTATACGACCTTAAATCGTTTGTGTCCTTGATACTTCAATACTTCTGCCGTTCGCACGTCATGACAGACCAGAACCTTCATTTCTAGTTCTGGGACTCCTACTGGATTCTGTTGACGTAAATCGACGATCGTCGAGAATTTTCCTTCCCGATGGACTTCAAATCTGAGTTCGAATTTGTGCCCATCAATCTCTATAGACCTGCTGTACATTTCGTAACGGCGATTTTGGCTCAGTAGCTGGACCATACGATAGTAATTCGCCTCGCACCTGTAAATATGTGCGTGAAGATCGAATTTGTACTTCCGTAGTAGTGGCATCACAACCTAATTGCCTTTCTTTGTGCATATCGAGCAATGTACTCTGTAGCAGAGGAAAGTACTTAAAAGCACTGGCGACTGCAATTTAGTTATACAAAAAATATAGAGCGGGAATGAAGATAGGAGCGACCTTCCATTTGTATGTGTAGCTTGCTTATTCTGAATGAGTGCATTCATTGTCTTGTGTGTCAGGGTGAATAACCTCAATAACGACTATTTAATATGTACATAAGTATACTTAAAGATTGTTCTCAACCGATAGTGTTTGGTAGCCAAAGTACGAATTCCGGGTACAGAAGCAGCACTGCAACCGTCGCGACATCAGCCACAAAGAATGGTCCTATGCCTCGGAAGACATCCTGAAGCGGGATCGCCAGACTTCGGCCTTGAGCATCCGTGAGTTCCCTAGAAACACCAGCCACGACAAAACAGTTCAGTCCGATGGGTGGTGTAATCAGACATATTTCTGCCATTTTCACCACCACGATGCCAAACCAAATAGGGTCGTATCCCAAGGCGATCACTGCCGGGAAGACCACCGGCAACGTTAAAACCAGCATGCCGATCGCATCCATGAACATGCCAAGGACAGCATAGGCAAGCAGTATGAAGACCATGATCAACAATGGCGAATAATCAAGACTTACGACCCAATCAGCGAAGACCGTTGGCAATCCAGCGAAGCCGAGGAAACGGACGAATAGGAAGACACCCCAAATCAATGTGAAGATCATTACCGTCAGTTTGGCGGTTTCAAACAGGGAGTTTTTTAGGTTCTCCTTGAAGGATGACAAGGATCGTTCCTGAATGGCGCGTACCACGTACATCGAAAATACGACTAATGCACCCAGCGCGCCTGCTTCTGTAGGAGTGGCTACCCCGGTATACAGAGCACCAAAAATAATGCCGACCACAAGGAAAATTGGAATGGTCCCTGGTACGCTCTTGAACCTTTCTTTCCAGGAAAAGCCTTTGATCGACTCGCCTTGATCTTTTCTGACGGAACAGAGCGCGACAATCAAAAGCGTGTAAATGGCAACCGAGACGAGTCCTGGTATCAGTCCAGCGAGAAGCAGTTTGCCAACTGATTCCTCAACGATGATTGCGTAGATCACCAAAATCGCAGATGGTGGAATCAAAGAAGCCAATGTACCGCCTGCCGCAATAACTCCCGCTGTTAACCTACTGCTGTACTTATTTTTCAGCATGTCTGGGATCGCAATTCGTGAAAATACAGCAGCCGTCGCAGTAGATGCGCCTGATACTGCAGCAAATCCTGCACTCGCAAACACTGTGGACACCGCCAAGCCGCCAGGCACCCAACCGAACCATCGTCGCGCTGCTTCAAAGAGTCGGGTGGTCAGTCCAGTATGGAAGGCCAAGAATCCGATGAGAATGAAAAGCGGTAGTACGGATAATGGGTAGGTAACCGTTTTTGAGTGGGGAATGGTTCCTGCGATAGCAGCCGCGACAGACCAGCCTTTGAGCCACAACAGTCCTAGAAATCCACTGATCGCTGCCGCGATATAGACTCGGACACCTAAAACTACCAACGCGACCAGCAGAAATAGACCGCAGATCCCGATAAGAAGAGGATCGTCCGGCATTAAGACTTCACATCCGGGGAGGAAGACAATGCTATTTCCTCCTGTGCTTGAGTATCAACGTCTTTCAATAACGGAATGGCAACCGGGTTCAGGTTTGGTGAAAGTAGTAGTCTGAAATACCCAGCCACCTGGACTACCAGTCGCACCAACAGAACAGTCAGTGCAAAAGGAACGACTAACTTCGCTGGCCAGGTGGCTAGCTCAATGTCAATAGTGCTATCGCCGATGTTAAATGCGCGCTGAAAGTGCTGATACGAATAGGGAATCAACACCGCGACGATAAATATCGAGACTAGAGAACTCAGGAGTTCAACGAACCACAGCCATCGTCCCTTCAGTTTTGATACCAGTAGTTCCATGCGGACGTGGCCACCTTCACGCTGAACGTAGGAAATTGCTAGGACTGCAAATCCCACCATGGATAGTTCAACAATATCAATGTAGCCGAAGATGGGTGCGTTGAATGCGGTGCGCATCACGATCTGAACGACACCGAAGAACATCAGTCCTGCAATGAGTAATCCGGCGACAAGGTTTAGCACATTCTCAAAGTGACTCAGTGCGCGATCTACGACTCCAAGAATCTGTCCAAAACGGTCAGCCACAAGATTCGGTTCGTCCATTGAAAATGGTCAGTTGCTACTCGAAGGAATGTCCGACTGACGTGTAAATGGCATCTACCAAACCCCTGGCATCGAATTTATCCTGATTCGCAGTGATCCATTCGTCAATAACCGGTTTTCCGGCAACTTCTCTGATTGCATTTCTTTCCTCTTCAGTGTATGTGACTTCACTCAAAGTCTCTCTGAGAAGGGCAAGATTGATTTTGTCGACTTCGACATATGCCTGGACCTGCGCGTCAATGACTTTATTCTTTACTGACTCCAGTAATTCTTGATACTGAGCAGGCAGGGATTCATAAGCTGAAATGGAGAAAGCCAAGGCACAGTCAGCGCTACCTGGTGCTAGGTTACCTGTGAACCAAGTAGAAACTTCGTGGATTCGATAAGACACATGCCCGTAAGTAAATGGAAACGCGGCTGCATTCATCGTGCCTTGTTGCACTCCAGTATAAACCTCAGTGGCTGTCGAACTTGTAGGTGTTGCTCCTAATCTCAGCATCGCATCACCCATGCCACCACCGACCCGAACGGTCAGTCCTTTCCAGTCGTCAATGCTCTCCGGTGAACTACCCCGACCCATGAATTCGTACTGAGGTAGAAATGTGGATGTATAGATCATCGCACCCCATTGTTTGAGTTCATTCACAACATCGGGATGTGCGTAAACAGCCTCTCTGACCTTTCGATTGTTTTCCCAATTCTCCATAGGGAGGAAAGGCATCGTCAGAACCATTAAGGCAGGGGTTTTCTGTGGATGGTAAAAATTGCAGAATAGTGCGGATTCAAATGCACCGATAGCTAATCCATCTAGGTTTTCTCTAGCTTTCGAGAGTGCTTCCCCATAGTGCAGATTCAGTTGCCACGCACCATCCGTACCCGTATGAAGTTCTCTAGCGAGTGCCTCAGCAATTTCGGTGCCTGCTCGAGGCTTTCCCCACAGTGACACATCCCAGTTGAGTTTTGGATTGCCTTCTACTTGTGAGGTGGTGTCCTCGCTATTCTGCGTCGAGTCGCTACAACCGGACAACGCGACGAATGAAATAGTTGCAACAAGCAGACAAACAATGGATAGACGAGCTACTTTCAGGAGAAATTTCATGGCAATGTGTACTTTAGCTTGAATCACAACTTAGTTCGATTAAGTGTCGTAATTCAAATTACATACAAAAGCTATACCAGAAGAAATCACCCACCTATAACTTTGCTCGGTTTTACGCTATTAGAAGAGTTCGCGGTTGCTTGATCGAACCAAGCAGACCCATCTTCGGGTCGGTAAGCACACATGACTGTCTTGATTCGCTGAAGTGCGTCGCGCGGAAATGAAGCCAATTCTGCACAGATTTCTCGTGCTGCACTCACAGTGTCGGATGTCGACGGAGCAGCATAGGCGATGCCTTTATTGAGTAGCTCCGCGCCAGTATACCTGCGTCCAGAAATAGTCAGTTGGGCCGCAATGTACTCGCTAAAACGCAGCCGCAACCATGCCATGTTATAGGGTGCAGCCATACCTTGGCGCACTTCACCCACTTGCAGGTACGAATCTTCACCGACGACCAATAGATCACCAGCTAGGGCTAGCGCAGCACCACCATTGATCGCAAACTTCTCAAGCGCAACAACAATGGGTTTAGGGCAATTGAATAGTGCCAAGTGTGCGTTTCGCCAAATCTTGCCAAAGTCCTTAAGCCAAGGTGGCGGTGGTTCCGCATTGAATTCCTTCAAGTTAAGCCCTGAACAGAAAGCTCCTTCTGCACCGCGGAGCAATACACACTTAGTTTGCTCATCTTTACTCGCTGAATTAAGAGCATCTGCCAGTGCCATTCCCATCGGGCCGGTGATGGCATTACGAGTTTTGGGATGGTTCAGAACTATTTCTGCAACCCCATTGTTTTGTTCTAGTTCTACGATCATGATTGAGATTAAGGTTTGAGATGAGCCACGCGGAAGTTTGGATCGATAACGAAATTTCTTGAAAAGTAATACAACCGAGTTCCGAGACCAATCGCAACGACAATCAGGCTTAAAACTAAACCATAGTACAAGCCGTGTACGCCAACTCCTTGAAATCCTAGGCCACCAAACGCAGAAATCCATCCGACCGGCAAGCCAATTCCCCAGAAAGACACTAAGACCATGAGTGCGGGAACGGTAGTGTCCTTGTATCCTCGCAAAGCTCCTTGCATGGTTGCCTGTGTGGCATCAAACAGCTGAAACAGTGCACCATATACCAGTAACGAGGCAATCAATTGGACAACACTGAGATCGGTCGAATACAGTCCGGCGAGCGGTAATCTGGAGAAGTAGATGAGGAGCGCCATCAATAGTCCGAACCAGACTGCGCATGAAACAATCACTTTTACAGTGATACGAGCTCCCTGGTATTTTCGTGCACCTACTTGTGCAGAAATGCGAATGGTGGATGAAAATCCAAACGCCAGTGGGAACATAAACGCCACACTAGCGATGCTCATGGCGCTTTGGTGAGCTGAAGTTGCATCGACTCCCAATTTACCTGCCAGCAATGTGACTGAGGCAAAGAACGAAGTTTCGAGAAAGATTCCCAAGCCGATAGGCATACCCAGACGTACTAGATTCCAGCACGTACGAAAATCTGGCCAATCAAAACGGGAGAAAACCTGACTATTCCGAACCTTAGTGACCAGTGCAGCAAAGACGATGCATGCAAGTTGGACCCAGACTACGAATGAAGTTGCGACAGCACAACCAGGTCCACCCATGGCTTCGAAACCAAAGCCGCCGAATACGAACAGGTATGTGAGAGGGATTTTTACAGATAGACCAATGATGGCAATGTACATTGCTGGACGAGTCATCGCCATGCCTTCAAAAAGGCTCCTAAAACAGGAGAACAGAAACAGTGGTAAGAGCGCAATGCACTGGATCTGTAAATACGACACCGCTACGGGAATGGCAACTGGGTCAACACCAACAAAGTCGAAAAAGATTCTGGAATTGAATAGAACTGCAATGGCCAAAACTGCACCTACCAGAGCAATCCACATTGCTTGTCTCGCAACGGCGCCGGTCTCGGAAATGCGTCCTCCGCCACGTAATTGCGACACCGTCGGAGTCAGTGCCATGATCGTCCCTGAAATCAGCAAATAAGCCGGCCAAAAGAGACTAGAGCCAAGCGCGACTCCGGCCTGATCGACTTTGCCGAAGTTTCCGGTGAGCACAACATCAACCACGCCATTGGTCATTTGTGCTACTTGGGTGACGACAATCGGCCAGCCGAGCTTCGCGAGCTCGGCCAGTTCCTGTATGGAACTGGACCGCATACGAAATGGAGTCACTCGTCTCCTAGATTAAGAGAGGTGTCTTGGACACAGGAAGTGGTTCGAGAAAATGGGAACGAATTAGTTCAAACTATTCTTGTCTTTCGCATTATCAGCATGTAGGAGGTCAATGAGACAAACTGCTGAAGGAATAGCTGATTTCCGTGAAAAATAGACGGGGAGGTGTCTTTGTAGAACAACTCTGGCGTAAGTGAATTCACTGGGCGATTTGTGTCCAATAACTGTCTTCAGCATTACACCAACTCCTATAATTATTGACAGAAAGAGACAACATAGTTGGAGAAGATTTTGGGTTTAGCTGATAGCAAAACTATTCAGAATTTAAAGGACGCGTTTGCAGGTGAATCGCAGGCAAATCGACGATATCTGTATTTCGCTGGCGTAGCGGACGTTGAAGGTGAAAACGATGTGGCGGCAGTTTTTCGGTCTACTGCCGAAGGTGAGACTGGTCATGCCCACGGACACCTGGACTACATCAAGGAGGTAGGGGATCCTGCAACAGGATTGAAGATTGGGTCCACGGATGACAATCTCAAAGCTGCGATCGCTGGGGAAACTCACGAATACACCGATATGTATCCGGGCATGGCAAAAACAGCTCGAGACGAGGGATTCGATGAAATCGCCGACTGGTTTGAAACGTTGGCCAAGGCTGAGAGATCTCACGCCAATAGATTCCAGAAAGCCCTTGACGGTCTAGCCTAAAGAATCTAGCGGTACCTGATTGGCAATTCCTATAAGGGTACCGCTTTCTGGACTAAGGTAATTTCGTGGCTACTAGAGAAGGTAATTTAGAAGCCCCGAAAAGAGCGCCGATTCACTGGGAATCGGAAAGCTATACGGACCCAGACTCCGTTGATGCAGAACTAGAGCGAGTTTTCGACATTTGTCATGGGTGTCGAAGATGTGTCAGTCTCTGTAATGCATTTCCCACTCTATTTGATTTGATTGATGAATCAGATACGTTTGAGATCGATGGCGTTGAAAAGGAATCGTATAAAGACGTAGTCTCACAGTGCTATATGTGTGACCTATGTGCTGAGACCAAGTGCCCCTACTTGCCTCCACACGAATGGGCTGTGGATTTTCCTCATCTGATGTTGCGCGCTAAGGCTCGGTATCTAGAAGAGAAGAAACCTAAGTTTCGAGATCGCATCCTGACTAGCACGGAGCCTTTGTTCACAATGGCTTCAACACCTGGGATCTCGGGTGTGGCGAATCTAGTGTTACAGAATAAGCCAACCAGGAAATTGGGTGAAATGATGTTCGGTGTTCATGCGGATGCACCGATTCCTCGATTCTATGGCAAGACCGCGAAACGCCGATTGAAGAAACTCGGAGATTCACTTACAAACGAGAAGACTGACCAGGATTCCGCTGAGACAAAGCTCAAAGATACCGCCAGTACAAAGAACTGGGTATCGGATCGAGTGGCCATATTTGTCACTTGCTATGGAGACGCTAGTTCCCCGCAAGTCGTTGAAGATTTGGTCAAAATCCTCGTCCATAACGGAATTCACGTCGAGATCATACAGGACGCGCATTGTTGTGGAATGCCGAAGTTTGAACTTGGGGATATACAGTCGATCAAGGGTAGAAAAGAACAGAACATTCCGATATTTCTGAAGTACGTCAACGCCGGATTTCAGATTATGTCCATCGTTCCGTCTTGTACGCTCATGTATCGTCAGGAAGTACCCCTGCTATTTTCAGATGACGAGGACGTAAAACAGGTGCAAGCTGCGTTCGTAGACCCGTTCGAGTATTTACTTAATGGGTCAAAACAAGAAATCATCTCCACCGAGTTTAAAGAGTCATTAGGTCGACTAACCTATCACGCCGCCTGTCATCAGAGAGTTCAGAATATCGGTCAGAGAACAAAATCCTTCCTCTCGTTAATACCTGATACGACTGTGACGATGCTAGAACGCTGTTCAGGTCACGGGGGCACTCATGCCATAAAAAAAGAAACCTATGCATCGGCCATGAAAATTGCACGCCCGGTCACTCGTCAATTAGCGCAAAGTGAGCCAGATACTTTTGGTTCAGATTGTCCTATTGCGGGGCGACTAATAGCCCACGGACTGGACGAGAAGATGGCGGTTGAGCATCCAATCAGCATGGTTCGTCGAGCATACGGCCTAAGTTAGCAATGAAACTCCAACGCTCTGATTTGTGGAGCCTAGAAGATTATGCAGTTGAGCGAGAAAGCTTTAGGGCGAACGTGATTTCGCACAAAAAGGCCAGACAGGTATTGTTAGGAGAACATGTGTCTTTGCACTTTGAAGATCATCTCACAATGCAGTATCAAGTTCAGGAAATGCTTCGGGTCGAACGGATTTTCGAAGCTGATGCCATCCAAGAAGAAATTGACACTTACAACGAACTGATTCCAGATGGGACTAATTGGAAAGCGACGATGCTCATTGAGTATGAGGATCCGACTGAGAGGCAGGAAGCCTTAGTGCGACTGCACGGCATTGAAGATCACATTTGGGTCGATGTAGAAGGACAAGAACGTTTGTTCGCTATTGCTAATGAAGACATGGACAGGTCGAACGAAACCAAGACGGCCGCTGTTCACTTCCTGCGCTTTGAATTTCCGACATCACACCGAAAAGCTCTTAAGGATGGTGGATCCGTCCAGATAGGGATCGACAACTCGGTGTTAAATTACTCCGTATCTCTGTCTGACAGTACTCGAAGTTCGCTTCTGCAAGATCTGGCCGACTGAAACTCCCTTGTTTCTGCGCCCTTACGCGGGTAATTCAGGCGTTCTTGGTGAACTCGGACTCAACACTCCGGTATTAGTACGGTTTGCAACCCATTAGCTCGCCAAGAAATTTCTGGGAACAAATCAAACCAATTAAAGGGTTCGTGCCAAAGTAAAATCGGGTTGGTATAAACATTTACTGTATTCGCCTGATTGAAGGCGGATACACTATTCAACAACAAGCCATGAAAAAAGTTCTCAAGCATCATGTCAATTACCAGCAGGTCATAGGGTCCGATCGTGTTTGACAATCCCTTTATCTCTTTCCACGATCAGGTCGCTGAAGCAAAAGAAGAACGCGTGCAACTTAATCGGCTACTGACTATCTCAACGCCTAAAGAGCGACTTGCTGTAGTTGTACTTTTTATTGTATTACTTGGTCTTGTAGGGTGGCTTGTGTTCGGTGATGTGTCTCGAACGATTGCCTTGCATGGAACGGTGGTTGAGCATAGCGAAAGTTCCACTAACAACAATCAGTTCATTCAAGTATTGGTGTCGAATATCGATGCGCTCTCGTCAGAAATCGAGAGTGGCGTGCCAGTAAGTATCGAATTTAAACAGAAATCCTCGGGCAATCACTCCATCTCAGGAACGCTGGAAATGATTGACGGAGTACCGTTACCTCAAGAATGGGCAAATCTTGTTGATCCTCTAGTGGTTGCATTTCGTATAGGCATTACCGCTGAGCAAAGTCTAGATGCTTCGGATTTGGGAAATAAATGCACTCTAGTGATTGAGGTAGGGCGGCAGTCACCGATTTCCTTGTTTGGCAGGCGATTGCTATAGATCGACTATCACTTTGTTCAAACGCTCAAAGAAGTCCTCCTCCTCTGTAAAGTCAAGGCGCAAGGTCTCTACACCGATTTTGTTGCAAATGCATGCAACAGAATGCGGCGCGGCATGTCTTGGAAGCGTATTGGCGTATTTCGGTCGATGGGTACCGTTAACTGAGCTACGTCAACAGTGTGAGGTTAGCAGAGACGGCAGTAGTGCAGCCAGTATTTCACGCGCCGCCAAGTACTTTGGACTCGACTGCAAAGGTATGAGTGTACGTGCAGGGCTTCTCGACAAATTGCCGTTGCCTCTAATACTGTTTTGGCAGTTTAGTCACTTCGTTGTATTGGAAGGGATGAGTGACAATCACTATTTACTGAACGACCCAGCAACAGGTCGACGCAAGGTTACAAAAGAACAATTTATCAAGAGTTACAGCGGTATCGCTCTACGGTTTGCGCCGCGTGAAGATTTTGAGAAAGGCGGGACGCAACCTAATCTACTCAAACAGTTAAAAATATTGCTAGCAGGCACATGGAGAGTTTTAAGTGGTGTCATAGCCTGTGGATTGATGTTGACTTTACTAGCGCTGGTGATTCCGTTTGCGCTTCATTACTTTGTAGATGATGTCTTGGTAAATCAAGGATCTTGGGTAGAAGTCGTTGCGATATTGTTGATCAGTGCGGTACTCGTCTACATGCTGTCGTTACTAAAACATCGATTTCTGCAGCGACTTTCCGTCCGAATATCTGTCATTGGTTACGATCAGAATTTCACTAGGTTGTTACGTTTGCCTGTGGAATTTTTTGAGCACAGAATGGTCGGTGACGTGTCGGATCGAGTGTCATCTATTGATCGTGTAGCAAAGAAACTTACGAATGAGTTTCTTGTATTGATTATGGATATGGCAATGAGTGTTGTTCTATTGAGCGCTATGTTGCTTTACGACCTAGGTCTTGCAATAATCGTTCTGTTACTTGCTATAGCACATGTGGGTTTTGCTTATTTCCTGAATAAGTTCCAAATCACCCGTAACCAAGCCATGAGGCGTGAGCAAGGTCTTCTGATCGGTGTGGGTATGCAGATGCTAAGTCATGCGGACAACCTGCGCATGACGGGATCGGACGACCGATTTTTCTCGCGTTGGAGCGGTCAGCAAGCAAGTGAACTTCGAGCACGTCAGTCATATATGCAATTGAGCTCTCTCAATAGTGCTCTACCAGAAATCATCTCAGCGTTACGCAGTGCAGCAATTCTCGCGATCGGCGGGACGATGGTAATTGCCGGCGAAATCAGTTTGGGTGTCTTAGTTGGCTTCTATATTCTGGCGGAGATGTTTCTTGAACCAGTCGGTAGGTTCATTGGGTTTAACGATGAACGAAATAACCTAGAAACGGATTTGCAACGAGTGCAGGATATCCAGAGCACAGATGAGGACCCTACTTTCATAAATCAGGGTGTGACTGGATCGGCCAATACTGAGACTATCACGACGTTCAATGGCAGGATGCAACTGGCAGGGAGAGTCGAACTCAGAGATTTAACCTATGGTTACAACAAGAGCAGACCCCCATTGATAAAGGATTTCAACCTCACGATCCAACCAGGGCAACGGGTTGCTGTGGTAGGGCCGAGTGGTTCTGGAAAATCGACTCTAACGCGATTGGTGTCTGGTCTTAGCCAAGCTTGGTCAGGTGAGATTTTGTTCGACAATCGCCGAATGGAGGAAATCCCAGAGGAAGTGTTACGACGTTCAATTTCCGTGGTCACTCAAGAGTCCTCGCTCTTTGCCGCGACGATTCGTGACAATATCACTTTGTGGAATCCTGCGGTACCTGATGACGCGGTCATTTCTGCTGCGAGAGATGCGTGTATCCACGATGAAATCCTTCTCAGACCTGAAGGATATGCGACAATGGTGGAAGAAGGCGGTGTGAATTTCAGCGGAGGACAACGTCAACGACTAGATATCGCTCGGGCCCTCATCGGAAATCCGACCTTGATTATCCTAGACGAGGCTACAAGTGCTCTCGATGCATCAACCGAAGAAGCCGTCGATGACAACCTGAGACGTAGAGGCTCCACCTGTTTAATCATTGCACATCGGCTGAGCACCGTGCGGGATTGTGATGAGATTATTGTCCTTGACAAAGGCACGGTAATTCAACGTGGAAACCACGAGGAACTGATTAGAGATCAGGATGGAATGTACTTCAAGCTGGTGAATTCAGAATAATGGATCGGCGAGCTGCAGAATCCATATCAATCGTCGATCTTGCGGACAGATTAGGAGTAGCAGTACCCTGTGAAGGCAATCTACCCGTTCACCTGGACCTAGAAGATTGTGTGTGGTTCGTAGAGCAAGGCACCATCGATTTATTTTTGGTTGAATCTAAATCTGGCGTGGAACAAGTTGCCCCGCAACACTTGCTCCGCCTTGAGGCAGGAAGGTTGTTGCCAAATGTCCCTGTCGATAGTCCCGACGATACATCAGACAGCTCTACCTTAGGGATCATCGCTAAAGGCTTTCCTGGTACTATGCTGAAGCGGATATCCACTACTGATTTAAATCGGGTTCAAGCGGCGGAATTGGCTGATCATGTCGATTTATGGATTAGTGACATTACTGACACGTTGTCTCGGTATGTAATACATTTTCCGCGCACGAATGCTATCGCAAGACCTGGGCTAACGCAGGAATTGTCCCCGTGTACGCTGACTGCACATAGAGCAGTTGTTTGGGTGTCGGGTTTCGCCAGTGGCGCAAGCTTGTTCATGGATATGGTGGACCAAACTGAATTGGTATTGAATTCGAACCAACCACCGCTCCCTCTCACTCGGTCCAGCTGGCTCTCCATATACGATGATGTCAGCATTACAGGTAGGTCTTCAGTTTCCTTAGCTGAGGAAGGTGAACTGATGGCAGCATTGGCGGCTTTCCATAAAGTCGCTCTTCGAATGGAACGGCTCAATCGCCAGTTGGCAGTGGTAGATCAGGCTAATTTTGACCGCGAGCGAACTATGAGTCGTAGAGTGGTCGAGCAAACTGCGCGGTCACGGTTATTCAATATTGACGATGTACCGTTGCACCCAGACTTTCAACTTGAGGACACATCTTTAGCGGACGCATTTCGGATTATTGGAAAATACCAGGGGTTTGAGTTCAAATTTCCGGAAGTCTCGCCCTCATCGACTACTCCAGTCGGTTTGGTAGACATATTAGATGTATCAGGAGTTCGCGCTCGACGTGTGCAACTAGATGCCGATTCTCATTGGTGGCGTAGCGAGAGTTCAGCGATGCTTACGTATTATGTGGAGAGCAAAAGACCTGTTGTCTTACTTCCTGGGCTATTTGGGAACTATCGTCTCATTGACCCGGTTACAGGCCGCAGTATCCGCGTAACCAAGAAACTCGCCGCAAAACTCCAGAAGGAAGCATGGACATTCTATCGGCCTCTACCAACAAGATCCATCAGAGGTTCCGACCTACTGGACCTAGCTTTACATGGTTCCCGCCCGGACTTGGTGAGATTGGTCTCAAGCGGGCTAGCAGGCGGTTTAGTACGACTACTACCTGCACTAGCTCTTGGTATAGTCGCAAGTCACATCGTTGCAGGAGGCGGTGACGACATACTCTACATTACGGCTGTTGCTTTGGTAGGGTTTGGCATCATCGGAGTCTTGCTGTGTTTAGTACAGAATATAGCACTGATGCGCTTTGAAGCGCGTGCATCATCACGTCTGGAGGCAGCTATCTGGGATCGACTTATGAGATTGCCCACGAAGGTACTGCACCAGCAACGGAGTGGTGATCTCGCAATGTCAGGTATGACATTCCAAAACCTGCGCGATGGGTTTCAAGGCGTTGCCGCTAATAGCTTACTTTCGGTTATCTTCTTGACTCCAGTGTTTGGAATTGTTTTCTTCTTCGATTCGTACCTCGGTTTAGTCGTTCTAGGGTTCAGCATTGTTTCTCTAGCACTGTCAATTTATATCGGGGTGCTCCAAATCAAGCCGCAAGGTAAGATGATCAGTGCAATGCGAAGCGTAACGGGGCTACTTTTTGAAATCATCGGAGGGATTGCGAAGTTAAGAGTAGAGAATGCCGAAGGATCTGCATTTGCTATGTGGGCCCAGGAATACAGGTCCCAAAAACGTGCAGAGATTGAATTAAGTAAGCGCTCTGGGCATCTTCGAGCGTTTGGTAACGCTCTGCCACTTATTGCCGCCGCCGCGTTGCTCTTGGCCGTCATGGTACCCAGCGATCGTCAATTACCTCTTGGTGACTTTCTTATCGTCTATTCTGTATTCATGGCTTTTCAGTATACCGTCGCAAAGTTTGGGGAATCGTTCAGCACCATCGCCGGCATGTTGCCAGCACTATCTCAAATGCAGCCTTTGCTTGAAGTCGTGCCGGAAGTCGAGGCAGAAGGAGAGTATGTTCCAACCTTACGTGGCGAGATTCTGTTCGATCGAGTCTGTTTTCGGTATGACGCTAATGGACCCTTGATCCTTGATGATGTCACCATCCATGCTCGACCTGGAGAATTCATCGCGATAACTGGGGAATCCGGGTCAGGTAAAAGTACATTGTTCAGGCTTGCATTAGGTCTCAATCGACCTACAAGTGGGGCGGTCTATTACGATAATCGAGATCTAAAACACCTCAATCTTAAGCAGGTGCGACGGCAGATTGGGGCCGTACCTCAGTCTGTCAGGCTCATGCCTCAAGACATTTGGGACAATATCGTGACCCAGTATGATCAACCGACGACCGAACAGGTGTGGCAGAGTGCTCGAGCCGCGAAGATGGAAACACAAATCAAGGCCATGCCGATGGGATTGATGACTATGGTAGGTACTAGTGGTGCAGTCCTTTCAGGTGGAGAAAGCCAACGTATCTCAATCGCACGAGTGTTGCTTGGGAATCCCAGAATTATGCTGTTTGATGAAGCGACGAACTGGCTCGACAACGAGAGTCAGGCTGAAGTCATGCAGAACTTTGCTCTGCTTTCTTCGACACGGATTTTAATTGCTCACCGTCTCTCAACGCTTAAGCAGGCTGATCGAATCTATGTATTACGTGCAGGTAAGGTGGTACAAAGCGGGTCGTTCGACACATTGATGGAAGTTGAAGGGGAATTTAGAGAACTAATAAAACGCCAAACTGTTTGAGCAAGATCACTTCGTGAACAAACCAGTAAATGTACTTGAGCGAGTTCTTACAAAAGCACAGGAAGACAGTGAGTTTCGCAAGAGTCTGATCGCTAGTCCGAACACCACCATCAAGGAGTCGTTTGGAATAACTCTTGATAGTGATCATGAGATTGTTGTCCACGAGTCAACCGCCGCTAAAACACATTTAGTACTCCCACCCAAGAGCAAGTTCACTGCGGCCGAACGGGAAGCTGCAAGAGTTGGTGCTACGTCGTTGGAATTTCTAAAGAAGACAATGTATGACCCAGCTCCACCAATGAGACCACTAAAGTCGGCATCTGTCAGTACATTGTCGACGTTCTCTGATACGGAATCCTTAGCTACTGCTGTAAGAAAAAGTATCGTTCGTGGTCTTGGCTATATAAAGTCAAGGATAGCGGATAACGGTGCGTGGCATTGCATCCGTTTCAATCTTGGCAACCCCGATATACCTCGACACTTCGAGCGACCACCATTCGTCACAGCACTTTGTACTCTCGCCTTACAGAGTAGTAAGGAACCACAAGCACGCGCGATTTGTGCAAAAAGCCGCTCCTACCTCGTTGACAGTATGGAGTTCCCGGGACTGTGGCGATATTACCGGCATCTACCTCAAGACCTTGACAGTTCAACGCTTTGTTCGCTTGTAGTTGATACGCATCCATGGATCGGCCTGGGTAGGAATATTCCCCGTTTGCTGGCAAACAGAGATGAAGACGGTCGATTTATGACTTGGATACTGGAGGAGGATGAACCATCTGTGGTAGCCACCTTTCGTATTGAAGCCGACCCGGTCGTGAATGCCAACGTGATTTCTTACATCGGTGATCATCCTTCAACAAAGCAGGCACAAAAATGGCTAGAGGAACTGATCATCCAAGGCGATAAGATTGAAGGTTCTTCAAAGTGGTATCACGATCCGATCTCGCTCTACTATGCGATATCACGGGCCATGACTCGGGTTCCACTTCAGATAAGTCAGAAGTCCTCGGTTTTAGCCGAGAGAATATTGGGACTGAGAAACGAAGGTGGTGACTTTAGGGATGTCCTGCAAGCAGCGCAAGCCGTTTCAGCTCTTTATAACGTGCGACAACTCGATCAACTTGATGTGAGAAAACAGATTGATCAGATCCTAAGTTTCCAACAAGAGGATGGGAGTTGGCCTGAGCTTCTTGCATTTGGCGATCAATCCTTAAAGTTTGGTGTTGTAGGTAGGATTGGACACGGTTCTGATTTGATTACCTCTGCATTCTGTATTGAAGCATTGGAACGACTGATAGATACGCTAAAGTTCTGAGTATTGTCTTGGTTCCTATGTTGATCGTAGATTTAAGACAGTACCAAATTGAGCGGAGGGATGTGCTACATTGACTGATCGATTTGCCACGGATTCCGTAATCGATTCGAGTAATTCTGGGGGTGATCAATATATAGCACCTTCGTTTCAAAATGCTCTCCCTTATTACTTGCCTTTGGCCGTATTTCCATTGCTATTTTTAGCATTGTATTACGGCAGTTGGTGGCTAATTGGACCCTTTGCTTTCATGAGTCTAGCAGGTTTACTCGACCGGCCTTTTGGACCCGATGGGATCAACCTGAACCCTAGAGGTACGTCGGACTCCAAATTCGTGTGGTACAACCTACCGGTGTGGATTTGGGCGTGCTTGTGGCCGCCCACGCTAATCTTTGGAATGTGGCAGATTCTCGTCGGGGCGTCTTTTGAACTATGGGAAAGTACGATCCTAGTGATTTTGCTAACTATGGAAGCCCAAGCAGTGTTTGTCGTTGGTCATGAACTGGTACATCGACGAAGCATATGGGAGCGACGTTTGGGTGAGTTCTTGCTAGCTTCGAATTCGTATCCCCAGTATGCCACGGAGCACGTCTACGTTCATCATGCCCAAGTTGGGACTCCTCATGACGTTGGCTCCGCACCTAAAGGTGAGAGCTTCTGGAAATATTTCCCCCGTGAAGTGGTTTGTAATCTCACAAATTCCTGGGACGTTGTCAGTAAAAGGCTTGCACGACGCAATCACTCACGGTGGCATTACAGTAATCCGTTCTGGCGATATGCAGCATTCGTTCTTTTCTGGTATGGCATCGTCTACGCCTTAGGTGGTGTTTGGGCTTTACCGGTCTACCTATTTTTAGGTTTAGGCTGTGTTTTTTCAATGAAAATATCCAATTACTTCCAACACTATGGCTTACGTCGCGTTAAGTTGGATAACGGGCGCTGGGAAAAGGCTTCGTCACGTCACTCGTGGGATGCTGACTGGAGATTTACTAATTGGATGTTCTTCAAAATGCAACGGCACGCCGACCATCATGCTGTGGCGTCACGTCCCTATCCTCAGCTACAGCATCTCTCGGGTGAGTCTCCGGAATTACCTGGCACTTACGGTGACATGATGAACCTAGTGCTTCGTCCCAAAAAATGGTTCGAGAAAATGGATCCATTGGTCGATCAATGGCGTAAGGAGTTTTACCCTGAGATCGATGATTGGAGTCCGTACGACAGTTCCATTTCAGCTGTTCGTCCCAATGACTTCGATGCAATCGTAGAGATATTTGGAGTAGCACCTCGACTTGCAAAGTGGGTCGAACGTTTCCCGGAGCTATTGGACAACCTCTCTGAACGGGAATTCACAGATCTTGATCTGCCAAAAGGGATTATGGAGGATCAGGAATATGACATTGCGCGCCGCGGTCTTGCACGACTGTATTGGACTCTGGAGATGAGTGTGAAGGAAATACAAAACCGCATCGCAGATATTCCTTCTACGAACGCAAAAGAAACCGCAGAATTCGCTTGTAACTGGGTGAATGACAAAGCATTTCAGGTCGGGATGCATGTGTTGAGAGACAATTTGTCCTTGGCTGAGTCTCAAACCGCATTGTCGAATTTGGCAGAAGCCTCAATTTCTGCTGTCATCGCCGACGTAATTTCAGATTTCATGGAACCGTTAGAGGCTAGTCAGGAAGGTAGCATTGCCATTGTCCTATTAGGTGATCTCGCAAGCCGAGAAGCCTGCCCAGGAGTTGAGATTGAGTTGTATTTAGTCTATGAAGATTGGCCGAAGAATGCGATCACACGTCTAGAAAGGAGTGTACGAACGAATCTAGCGCATTTTGCAAAGGACAGCCTGTTGTTCTCATCATTTTCAAAACTGAGTGAACAGATCTCATTGGTGGAAATCGCGGAGCTACAGAAACAGGTTGAAGATTTTTCACCCAATTCGAATATCACATGGCTGACTCAAGCGCGACTTGTACTTGAGTATGGATCATCTAGTCTCAAAACCCGTTTTAACCAACTTCAGAAAGAGACTCTTGATCACATCGTAGGGAACGAGACGTATGTCGCAGCCTGGCGGCGTCAGCTTATTCAATCGAGCGAACCTAAGCAATCGAATGTTTTGGACGTAGATGGCAAAATTGACGAGCTACGAGCTGTTGCGCGCTATTACCAGTTAACCAATCGAGGAGTCGCGTTTGATGGTTCTGAGCTAAGTGCGTTGTCTATGCTAGAGCGGAGTAATGCCAACTCATTAGCTGAGGCTTTAAATTTTTGGCAGAATTTGAGGAGCATCACGCGGCTTATTCTTGGCAAGCAGATTGATTTGAGTAATGAGCGAACCAAAGTTCAAAAGCTGGTTGCAACTGCGTGTGGGTATGAAGATTTAGAGGCGTTGAGCGCGGCTAAAGAAAATATTGAAGCTAGGACCGCAGAGGTGGTTGATTTGATCATTGAGAGAGAATGAATCAAGTTGCAAAATCCATCTCGACCGAGCAAAATCAAGCGGATTCTGTCTCTCGGCCTCAGCAAGGACTGTTAGTCTTTACGACACCAGAAGACCAAGGTCTGGTCAAGGTGCCGATTCTTGTTCCACATCTTCAAAGCCATGATATTGGTGACCAACAGACTTTGTTGGTTTCGGAAACCTTTAATACTCTGCTCAAAGGCAAACTGTACACAGATTTATTGCCCCTTTTAGACGGCAACCACCCGTTGGATAGCATCGTACAGAGATTGAGTACAACGCACGGCTTCTCCAACGTGCTCACCACCATTGTTTCTCTCTCGACCAAAGGTTACTTAGTATCCGCAGACTACAAGATGGATCACTCCCGAGCTGCTTATTGGTCCGGACTAGGTGCTTCACCGCGTTGGGCGGAGCAGCAGCTCAAAAAATCCCAAGTATGTGTCCAGGAAGCACCAGAAGAACTTGCTGGATACCTAAATGGATCTGGTATCAATATCACAACCGCTAAAGCGGATTTAGCAGTCATTGTTTGTGACGACTATCTTGATGAGTCGTTCGACGAGATTAATCGACGACATCTTCAACGTAAATCAGCGTGGATGCTGGTTCAGTCACTAGGTATTGAACCTCTTTTTGGACCTATTTTTCGGTCGGATGAGACTGGGCCATGTTGGGATTGTCTTAGTTCTCGACTGCGTAGCCATCAAGAAATCCGCAGTTTTCTACGACACGTCGGTACGCCGCAATCAATATTCAAACCATTCGCTTCTGATTCAGCTTTTCGTCATGCAATCTATGCGTGTGTCGCAAGCGAAATTGCCAAGTGGTTGGTGTTAGAAAAACACTCTACTATCCACCAACATGCTGTTACCGTCAATGCAAAGACGCTAGAGACTAACCGTCATTGGGTAATGCGTCGGCCTCAATGTCCAACGTGTGGTGACATGAACCTATATCGTCCCGATCGAACTCCGGTTCCATTGAACCTTAAATCAAGCCCTAAGAATCCTCAGAATGGGGAAGGGGTGCGCAGTGTCGCGCCAGAAGAAACTCTTGCTAAGTATCGTCATTTAGTGAGTCCAATTAGTGGTGTTATAAGTTGGCTGTCCCGAACTAGCGAGCAATCTGATTCTTGGTTACATGTCTACTGGGCCGGTAGCAACTATGGGATGCCTAGTCAGAGTTTGAAGTCTTTACGGCGAAGCCTGCGTAGTAAAAGTGCTGGAAAAGGTAGCACTCGACAACAATCTGAGACAAGTGCACTTTGCGAGGGTCTGGAACGATATTCAGGCTCTCTTCAAGGCAGTGAGATTCGACTTCGCAAGTCGTTTAAGCAATTTGCCGCCACCGGCGATGCGGTCCATCCGAATGAAGTGCAATTGTTTAGTGACAATCAACTTCAACGCGCGGATTACCTCAATGAACAAGGGCACCCTTACAACGTTGTTCCTGCCCGATTTGACAATGAAGTAGAGACAAACTGGACCCCATTATGGTCATTCACGCAGCAGCGTCATCGATATCTGCCGACATCGATGCTCTACAGTATGCCTGCGGAATTACGTGGCCCCAATGATTTGATTGCAGATTCAAACGGGTGTGCTGCCGGAAACACCATTGAGGAAGCAATCTTGCAAGGAACGTACGAGCTCATTGAGAGAGATGCGTTCGCGATATGGTGGTACAACCAACTTAAGGTCCCAGCTGTTGATCTAACGATGTTTGACGACAACTATCTAGGATCAGCATCCGATTACTATCGACAGCGTGAACGAGATTTATGGTTACTCGATATCACGTCGGATTTAGAAATTCCAACGTTTGTGGCTATTTCACGTAGGCTTGATGCACCTACTGACGACATCATTTACGGCGCTGGTACTCACATAGAACCTCGAATTGCAGCTCTTCGAGCTGTGTGTGAATTAAACCAGTGTCTGAGTTGGCTACCGACCTCAAACCGTGGCAACAATCAACCGAAGATTGATGATCCATTTACCCTCAATTGGTGGGAAAAAACACGTCTTGAAGATTGTGCATGGTTAGCACCTGCAACCGACGACGATATTCGACCGACTTCAAGCTATGGAATAGTTGAGTTTGAAGACACAAGAGACGAAGTCGAGTATGTCCGATCAAAGCTAGAAGACAAGGGATTGGAATTTTTGGTGTTGGACCAGACTAGGCCGGATGTGGGTCTACCGGTCGTGCGCGTTGTGGCGCCTGGGATGCGGCACTTTTGGGCGAGATTTGCACCTGGACGGTTATACGAGGTGCCGGTCCAGTTAGGAAAATTGGAGCAATGTCTCAAAGAATCCGAATTGAATCCTGTTCCGGTGATAGCTTGAGGACACACGGTGGAAATTGACGAGGCAATTGCTCAAACACAACGCCATCTTTCCAATGAAGGTCTAAGCATGGCAGATCTACTAACTCAATTTCGAGATAGGATTTCACCAACCCTTATAGGAGAATCTAATTGGCAGAACATTCTGCGGTGCGCAACCAATCTACCGATAGAGTCAGCAGCTCTTCCTTTTGGGTTTGAATTACCTTTGCACGACAGTGAACCGATAGCGGACTTGGGTGTATCTCTGGCTCGTGGTACGAAAACTGAGGATTACTTTCAGAATCAACTAAATACAAGAAATAAACACTCTGATTCGACAGTTTCTTCTATTCTGCGACTGTTCGCTGAGATGGGAGCGAATGACTCAACCTTAGAGGATATTGTCGGACCCAAGGTAATGTTGGAATACGACATTGGAAGTGGCGCAAGCGATGCCATTTCTCAGCCTGGAATGTTTTTACGACCAGGTGAACGTCCTATCCTCGGTGCAAACGTTCAGGGTGAAGACGTGACCACGGTCGTGGATGCACTTGTTTCTTGTGTGGGATGGGAAGAGAACGAAGAAGAACGGCTAAACGTCGAACAGGCTTATTTGATGCAACCTGCTGACACTCGTATGGATTCGTTTGGAGTTTTTCCTTCCCGTAGCCGATCTATACGCTTAGCGATCATGGGGTTTAAAACACAGCAACAACTAGGGACATATCTACACCAAACCAATTGGCCCGGCGAAGTATCAGTTGTGGATTCCGTGATTGATCAATTTAGGAAACGTGCAAACATCGAGAGGACTGGAATAAACATTGATGTACAGTCGCACGGCTTGGGACCCACGTTGGGATTGACTCTAATAGTCAAACAACGCTACACGAAAGACTCCCGTTACTGGCTGGACGGTTTAACGGACTGGGAGCCTTTCTTGAAAGCTCTTAGTCAAGAGGCTATCGTGGTTCCAGACAAGCTGGAACAACTAGCAAAATGGGTATCTAAACCAACTGTGCTTTTTGCAAAGTCAACGCGTTATGTACTGTTGCAAGGAATCCACCACATCAAGCTGGTTGTAGAAGATGGATACCTACAGAAAGTTAAAGCGTATGTGTTCCTGGTGCTCTCTGCCGGTCTTTAGTATGTGAGCACATACAAAAACCCCCTCACCCCTATGGGGTGATAGTGACAGTGCTACGTGAAAAATACTTCTGACTGTGCTTAAGCTCTAGCAGAACTCTTACCTTCAGCTGTAGCCTCGCACTAAGTATTACCAACAGCAACAAAGACCTGCTGAAATAGCTTCCAGCTGTTCTTCTGTGATATTGGGATCAGGAGGCAACGCCAAGTGAACGGTTTGCATGTCACTTTCGTGAACCTCGATCGTCATAGATTCAGGAATCGTAATTCCTAATTCCTCACTGATTGTGGATTTTGGATCTGCTAGTAGAGCCTTTCTGAAATCTTCGTCTATCGCTGACTTTTCAACGATTTGTTGAAGCATCTGATCGCCACTTCTCACTAATTAACTCCTCTTTGCCAAATGTACAGAGTTTCGTGATGTATCAACACGATACTGTTAATCTTACAAAATGATCCAAGCTATTTTCGGTGGTTGGCCACGAGATTGTCGTGTGAGAAATTGGCGGGATCACTTTGAGATGTGAACGATCGCTGTAGCGCATGGATTCTCGAGTCTTGGCGTAGTGGTCCTGTAAGTAGGCGCAAACTAATCGTAAATTCCATGGGTTTATGCTCGAATGTAGCAGACCTCTTTGATGTAAGACACGTATAAAACTACCGGGCTGATCTTGGGAATCAGCCCATCTTGTAGACTAAAAATAGCTCTAATTGAGCATATGAGAGGTTGTGCAATGACATGATTCAGCCAGGTAGAAAATCACTAAATCGCATTGCCGTGGTTGGTCGGGGCACCGCTGGTGCTCTTGCAGCATCAAGCGTTTCACATCAACTTTCTGGTGATGATTACGAGCTACATCAGATCTACGATTCTCGAATTCCGGTGATAGGGGTAGGAGAAGGAAGTTGGCCAAGCCTAGTTCAAGAACTACATCAATTGACAGGCCTTCCCCACGAAGAAATACAGCAAAGCATTAGAGGCACTCGAAAGTATGGAGTGGCATTTGAAGGCTGGGGGCAAATTAAGCAGAACTTCATCCACTATTTCACACCACAGCAAGTGTCCTATGCCTATCACTTGTCCGCTGATTTATTAGGTGATCTGTTACAAAACAGCACAACTGCAAAACATATAGACGCAAAGGTTGTCAATATCCAAAGGTTAGCTGACGGTGCAGAGGTGGAGTTTGAGAATCATCCTTCTGAGCATTACGACCTGGTCTTTGATGCGCGTGGTTTTCCGAGAGAGATTGAAGACCAGCAACATATCGATATTTCATTCATTCCCACTAATACAGCAATAATTCGGCGTTGTCCAGCAATCCTCGAAGCAACGGATGGACCTAACCTTCAGCATACTTACACGCGAGCTGTTGCCCGACCATATGGTTGGGTCTTTGTGATTCCACTTACCTCGCATACTTCATACGGTTACATTTTTAACCGTGACATATCTAGTCAAGAAAAAGTCGAATCCGATTTCGATGAGTTATTAGATCTTGAGAACGTTCAATCATTTGAACAGCGCGCGGTACTTTCGTTTCCTAATTTCGTGCACCGACAGATTTTTGATGGCGCTATAGCCCGTATCGGTAATGCGGCCGCCTTCATGGAGCCTCTTGAAGCGACAGCCATCGTTTCAGCACAGTTGCAGATCGGCATGGTTTTACATATACGTCTCAATCGATCCAAAGAACACTTAGAACGTGACGCGCCCGTGGTCAATCGTTTTCTTATAAATACGGTGCTCAGATATGGATTGTTCGTCGGATGGCACTATTCATGCGGGTCCGACTATGACAGTGACTTCTGGCGCTTTGCCAGGGAGAGTGTATGGGCGAAACGCTCTATGGCAGCACATCCTGATCGGGTAGATTGTGACGCTCTTGCTAGATTTGACGAAATGCTGGCTTTGCTGAAAAGCCCCGTCATTGACAAGAAGGACTGGGATAAGATGTGTGCTGTACCGCTCACGAGCTATGCCCAAATATCACAAGGACTTGGGTGGTAGTTGTCGATGAAGGCAGGGAAATAGGTAATTTTCAATCTGAAATCTAGAGACCAATGGCTCTCAGTTAGGATGCTTACTTGAGAAGCAATCTTCCAGGCAGGTTGTGTAATCCGTACATCAAGAACGAGCGTGTTCAATATTTAATCAGACGGAAATGGAAATTAGAATGTATATACGTATAGACAAAAGCTTAGAATTTAACTAAACTGTAAATACGTTTAGTTTTATGCAATGGGAGTGACTATCATGCGAAGAAAGAATCAGACAAATTGGTTGACTCAGTGACGGGAATTGTCATTTTTGAAGGTGACATTGTGGCCTTATGGAAACCAAGACCTTTCGAATCCGTACAACAGGTCGGTGGAAATATTCCTCGGGTAATGGACATTTTGAGGTTACTATCTGGTGCACATAGAAGTGTGTAATTACCGGGTTACTTGGCGAGTGAATTTTGAAAGAAAAGCTGGGAGTATTTTTCTCTCTAGTTTGTTTCCAACAGAAAGATGATCAATGAGGATTTAAGTGGTATCTAGTACATCGAGAGTTCGAGAGCGAGTCATCTCGGATATTTCCACTTGGGATAGCCAATCTGACCATAGGACTGCGACACCCGGCGATAACCAAACATCAGCTTGGTTAGCTGACGAAATTGAGTCCGTTGGTCTGACAGCATTGGTCGATGAATTCGATTTTCCAAGGCGAACTCCTGTGCTGTGTAGTATCGAGATTGCTGGAGAGAAAGTTGAGGGTGTTCCATTTTTTGATGGAGGTATCACTGGCAGATGGGGTACCACTACCAAACTGTCTCCAATGTCGGAGGGTACCGGCATTACAGTTGGAGAGTTTTTGAGTACTGGAGGCGATCCTGATACAAGACTGCTGATGGAGCAAAGAACGAATCCAAAGGTCGTAGGCATTGTGGCGATCTCAAAGATGGATTCTCCTGGCATTGGGCTTCTCAATGCAGACGAATACACAGCTCCATATGGTGTTCCAGTGCTGCAAGTTGACAATAAACACAAGACTTGGTTGTTAGAAGCCGCTTTAAAGCACAGACCTGCAACTCTAAATGTTCATTTCAATGTGAATTTGGTGAAGGCAGGGAATGTTCAGACCATCATTAAAGGTAAAAAACCCAGAGCTTTGGCACCTGTGGTAATCATGACACCGAAAAGTAGCTGGTGGACCAGTACCGCTGAACGATGTGGTGGTATTACGCTATGGCTCGAGGCAATGAGACATTTTGCGGAGAATCAGCCATGGAGAAGCGTGATATTCACCGCAAATACGGGACATGAACTTGGACATGTCGGACTCGACCACTTTATCAAGGCAAATCCAAGCTATCTCAGTGAAGCGCATATCTGGTTTCATCTTGGTGCCAATTTTTCTGCTGTTGGTAGCCAGGTCCGGATTCAAGCATCTTGCCGTCAGCTTCTCAAAATGGGTAAAGAACGGTTTCAACCGGACTCGGTAACACCTTTTGGTCAACGACCTGGTGGAGAAGCTCGGAACATATTTGATGGTGGTGGAGCATTTTTCTCAATATTGGGCAGTAATCGTCTATTCCATCATCCGAGTGACCGGTATCCCGACAACGTAGACCTGGAAAAAACGTTGACTTTAAGAGATGAGTTCATCAAATTCGCTGATACGTTAGCAAATGAAAGGTAAAGGGCATCCTTTTGGGTGACGCATCGTTGATGAAAGTTCTCTTTGAGAATTCTGAACTTGTTGCTCTAGATAAGCCGAGTGGTATCAGCGTGCTTCGTGACAGGTCTGGTGCGAGTAATTTTTTTGATCAGATCAAACAACAATTTAGAGGTGCGAGATTAGTTCACCGACTGGATAAGTTCACCAGTGGAGTGATGATAGTTGCGAAGAACCGCGCAAGTCAAAGTGAGTTATCCAAGGCTTTTGCCACGAGGAAAGTCACTAAGCACTATCTGTGTGTGGTCGCCGGTCACTTTCCGGGAGGTAGAACGCTGAAAATTGATCTGCCTCTTAAAGCAGGTAGGAAAAGTCGATATCGAGTGGCCGGATTGAGAGAGGAAATTCGACCTTCTGTGGAGGGTTGGTTGATCCAAACGGATCAAGGTCTTGAAAGCGTGACGGAAGCGCGACTATTCAGGCAGGGTCCGGACCGTTCGATGTTGGTATGTCAGCCCAAAACGGGAAGAACGCATCAGATACGCGTACACCTATCGTGGATCGGACACGCTATTGTCGGAGATCATCTATACGGTTCTACTAATTCGCCTGTACAATCCTGGAAGCGGTTAGCACTACATGCCCACAAAATTTGCATTCCACAACTGAGCAAATCTATTTCTGCACCAGTACCTCAGGATTTCGCTGAGGCTCTTGACTACAGCTCTCCTGTGAATTTGCGATAGACCGTCTTACCGGCATAGAAAGATGTCAAGGCCCACCCAGGGTGCCTGGTGACCGCGAGAACTGCGACTGCAAGTCCAGCACCAGCAAGGAAACTACCGAGTTGAGGAGACCGCGGTTTTAGATCTTTAGCGCTTGTCACCAAGTGCTCACAGTTGTTGGTAAATAGGTTGTAATTCCTATAACCTGTATGTTGTTTTTTTGTTGCATTCTTGAGAATTTGGTCACGTTGTGGCTTCGGCAGAGCATGTCTTCGAACAGTCTTTCCCTTGCTAAATTGTTCTAAGGAAGATACGTGCTCACCTGCGAGTGGCGTATTGTGGAGAACTCGACCATCTTCAAGCACGATCCCACGATGCATGACGACACCTTTTCGTCTTGAGACAATATCACCTGGTAGAAATGAAATAGCAGACTCCTAAGTTTGTTCAGTCTTGTTTAGGGTTAGACACCCAGTGTAGAAATCTGTTCTATTGTGGAGAATCAGCAACTGCATCAAGCATATAGTCGATCGCATCAGCTAGCTCTTGATCAGTGCATCCCATACACAGACCTTTTACTGGCATACCGGGTGGGATTCCTTCGATGGTGGTTTTCAGTAGTTCTTCTCTACCCTTGTCAATCCTTGATTGCCATTCCTCTAAATCACCAAACTTAGGAGCATCGGCTATGCCTGCGGCGTGGCAAGTCACGCAGTACTTCATATAAGTTTGCTTTCCTACATGGTCAGGTTCAGACGAGGATGAGTTTGATTTACAACCTGTCAGACTCAAACCTAAAAACACTAACACCAACAGAGAACGCAGAGTCATCGAAACCAACCATTGAAATCGAAGCAAATTGTAAAGAGCCACGGGATTTCAGGGGAAGGGGTGATGAGTATCTCAGTATTCCTAAAGCCGAACAGTCACTGTAGTTTGGTGTCCGTTTCCCAGTAGTCGGAAGATTCTGAACCAACCAACCTCATTAAAATGCTTTGTTCAAGATGTGGAATCCTTAGTCGAGTGAAGAAGGGTCAGTGTCTGCTTGGAGAGTTTTAATCGGTCCTATCTTCCAGCGCTGACTTTGCGGATAAATCCGTACTCACTCAATATACACTGTCTTTCTCACAACTTCACCCAACTATTTCAAGGCGAACATACATGGCTGACTACAAAGTCGCAGACATCTCCTTAAGTGAATTTGGCAATCGAGAAATCGCACTTGCAGAATCAGAGATGCCAGCCCTTATGGCACTTCGGCGACGTTATGCGGAACAACAACCACTGGCAGGTGCCAAGATTATTGGTTGTATTCATATGACCGTTCAAACGGCAGTGCTCATCCGAACACTTCGGTCATTGGGTGCGGAGGTTCGATGGTCCTCATGCAATATTTTTTCGACGCAAGATCACGCAGCGGCTGCAATGGCTGCCGATGGTGTGCCAGTCTTTGCTTGGAAAGGCGAGACCAATGAGGAATATGACTGGTGTATTGAGCAGACGATTGTTAAAGATGGGAAACCATGGGATGCAAACGTTCTGCTGGATGATGGTGGTGACCTGACACTGATGATTCACGAGAAGTATCCAGAAATGCTTGATCGAATCCATGGAATCAGCGAAGAGACCACGACTGGTGTCCATCGCCTCTTTGACATGCTTGAAAAAAATCAGCTCAAAGTACCTGCGGTGGATGTCAATGCTTCAGTAACCAAGAGCAAGAACGACAATCGTTACGGTTGCCGACACAGTTTGAATGATGCGATTAAGCGTGCAACTGACATGCTTTTGGCTGGTAAGAAAGCACTTGTAATCGGCTACGGCGATGTGGGCAAAGGGTCATCGGCTAGTTTACGGCAGGAGGGCATGATCGTAAGAATTGTCGAAGTCGATCCAATCTGTGCCATGCAGGCATGCATGGACGGGTTCGAGGTGGTTGCACCATACATAAACGGGAAGAATTCCGGGTCTGTGGAGGATATCGATCCACATGTGATGGGTAATACGGACCTGATTGTAACTTGCACTGGAAATATAGGAGTCTGTGACAGCGCTATGCTACAGACCGTTAAACCGGGATGTATCGTCTGCAATATTGGCCACTTCGATAACGAAATCGACACCAATTACATGCGTGAAAACTGGCAATGGGTAACCGTAAAAGATCAAGTACACCAGGTTTTTCGGAGTGACGATCCCAGCGATTTTCTTATTCTGCTTTCGGAAGGTCGTTTGGTCAATTTAGGGAATGCGATGGGTCATCCATCACGGGTAATGGATGGGTCGTTTGCGAACCAAGTACTCGCGCAGATGCATTTGTACGAGCAACGATGGGCAAATCAGGATCCAAATCAGCGTCCACCGGTTGGGATAGAAGTCCTGCCGAAAAAACTAGATGAGGAAGTAGCGGAACTTATGGTTGCAGGTTTTGGTGGAACGCTCAGTAGGTTAACGCCTACCCAAGCTGAGTACATTAACGTTCCGCAAGAAGGACCATTTAAGCCTGAGCAGTACAAGTACTGATTTAGAGTTCTGTCGTCTGTTCCGACGAGGTATAGGAAGCCGACAAGGAAAAGGGAAGATAAATCCTTGAGTTGATGCGACTTTCTGAAGTGAAAGCTCAGCTTGATTTCGGTTACAATGCACCTGCACAGCTATATAATCGCTAATGCTCATTAGCTGTGTTCATATTGACAACCATGGTCAGATGCCAGTCGGTCTGTAGAACTAGTAGTCCTCTCCCAAAAGGTTTGGTTTTGCTAGTCGTGTTTGTCACGACGCACTTTTCACTTGCAGAACAACAAGCGCCGTGGCTTGATAACCCCGATGTAGCGGCTGAAGCTGAGGTGTATGCTGAATTGATACGCGATCTTCATGACGAGGAATCTGCGCAGCACGCCCAACATGGGGACATCCCGGACACGATGTATGCGTCCACACCGGACGTTGCCATAGATCGTCGAGCCTTGATCTGTCCTGTTGAGTTCCAGGATCGAACAGGCGTCATCTCACGAGCACAAGAAAACGCATCTACGCTCGGTGGCGTTCAGAGAAATAGTGCGCCGAGGTCGCCAGCGGCCCAAATTGGATTGCAACAGTATCGACAGTCAGATCAATGGACTGGACCAGAGCTAGAGAGAACTCCCGGCGATCGAACCCATTCCAGTGTTGACGCAAGGAACGGTGGTCGGTTAGCAGATAGCTCCATGTTATCCGGGCAGAATCAGTATCAAGGAACCCCTTTGCGGGTGCCGCTGGTCTATTCTGGCACGCACCAAGATTTTGAGAGTTTGGTGCAAATCACGAATCGTTCAGATCTACCAGGTTTCGTGGACGTTGTCGCGATCGACGACATCGGTCAACAGAAAGAAACGTTGCGGCTGCAACTGAGCAGTGAACAATCGATACAGTTTTCCGCACTTGATTTAGAAATTGGAAATGATTCCTTGGGCATTCCAAAAGGAGTTGGATTAGGAGTCGGTAATTGGCGGCTTGAACTATATTCCCCACTCGCGTTGGATGCTAGTTCGTATGTGCAGACACGCGATGGGTTGGTGGTAAGCATGCACGATACAGTTGAATTTGACTCTGAAAGGTATCAGGTTGCCACATTTTTCCAAGACTCAGAGAAGAACAGAGTTAGTCAGCTACGTTTAACGAATCTCGAGAATGCAACAGCAGAAATAATTGTCGAGAGTTTGAATAGTCAGGGTGTTGAAAAAGGTACTGTTCGACTTCAGCTATTGCCGGGTGCGAGTACGCTGATTGATTCGGAGATGCTACAGCTAGGCGATTTTTCTATAGAGGGTGAGCTTGGCCAGTCGGACGGAACAATTCAGCTAATCGTCAGCTCTTCGACCGAATTGACCGTGATGAATTTAGTGAAAAGCGATTCCGGACATGTCACAAATCTCTCCGTGGTTAGTGGCAATGCACATGCGCTTCAAGGACCTCTCACACTCTTATCTTCGTTCAATTCCACGGAGATGCAGAGAGGAATGGTTCGGTTGGTAAACAGGTCCGAAGAAGCTGGTCATGTGGAGATTACGGTACAAGACGAAATAGGCAATAACTACCCGTTTTTCAGTATCCCAATAGGTGGACGCTCGAGCTTGCAGCTAGATGCCGCTGACCTAGAGTCGGGTAATGTGAAAAAGGGTATCGATATTGGGCTCGGATTCGGTTACGGTGATTGGCAACTGCAATTTGAAAGTGCCTTAAATCTAAGTGTGGCATCGTTTGTGGAATCGGAAGACGGTTTCATCTCACCCGTGCATGATTTCAATAACTTGGAGGATCAAACCCAAACGGTATGGGATTCAGCTGGTATCGCAGAAAGAAGCATGCGACTTACTAACTCGACAATCGAAGTATCTGAGATAGAGGTAGTTGCTATCGGAAACAATGGCGATGTAAGCCCTGAGGCACTTGCCCTTGTACTCGATCCAGGCACTTCACACACCATTCCGAACCAGGATCTTAGTCAGCTCATACCGCAACATGACGAAGCCCCATGGCAACTGCAAATCTCGTCTTCTCAGCCCATTCAAATTCACCACTATGCCTCGAGTTACGCGGGAAGGTTGGCACTACTTTCACATACTCCGATCACCCAATCAGCACAGTCAGTACCAAGCAATTCCACCACAACTGATGTCACGACGTTCTTCAATGAGAACATTTACTCGCAGGTTATCAAAGCGAAGTGTCGGAATTGCCATGTGAGCGGAGGGCCATCAGGCCACACTCGATTGGTATTTGTCAATACGGGAGATGACGGCGCTGATCAACAAACCAATCTTCAGGTGTTCCGTTCGTTTCTTGAAACTGTGGAGGATGGCGCTGACCTTATCTTACGGAAGATGCGAGGGGTCGGACATGGTGGTGGTTTGCAGTTTCGCGCTAGTTCGACACAGTACAAGGACATGAGCACTTTTCTTGATTTGCTGCAAAACGACGATCCAGAGCCTAGCGGACCGGACCTTTCACCTGCTACCTTATTGGCCAGTATTGAGATGGAGTCAGAGCAGCGCACCTTGTGGCGTGCTGCATTGGTGCTAGCAGGACGAATCCCGTCACCCGAGGAATATGAGACTTTGAACGAAACCGATGGGTTGAGAAAAGCGGTTAGAGGACTCATGCAGGGCCCCGGCTTCCATGAATTTTTGATTCGTTCTGCAAATGACAGGCTACTGACAGACCGGGATAAATTTGTCATAAGTGAATTTGGATTGTTCGTTAACTACACAAACAAATACCATGATCTTTGGAAAGCAGCTCGAGAATCCGGCAACTATAGAGAGTTCTATGCTTGGCGAAACCGAACCCAATACGGTGTTCGTCGCGAAGGTCTGGAACTCATCGCGCATGTCGTAGAGCTTGACTTGCCCTATACCGAAGTCTTGACTGCCGATTACGTCATGGCAAATCCCTATTCAGCTGAGACGTATGGCGCTGAGACGCAATTCAGTGAAGCAACTGATGCATTCGACTTCAAGCGATCGGAGATTAAGTCGTATTACCGCAAGTGTGCTGGTCGAATCGTTGAACGTTCCGACAATGGTCCCTATATCAAGGACCCCGGCTCTTGCCCGACAGATTGGCCTTTTGCTGGTTTACTAACCAACAAAGTTTTTTTGTACAGGTATCCGACGACTGCGACCAACCGCAATCGTGCCCGGTCGAGATGGACTTACTACCATTTTCTTGATTTAGACATCGAAAATTCCGCATCTCGTACGACGGACCCAGTCGCTTTAGCGGATACCAACAATCCGACTCTGAAAAATTCTGCTTGCACTGTCTGTCATGCAAAACTTGACCCGGTCGCGGGTGCATTCCAAGACTTCGGTGAAGAAGGCGACTATCGTGACAACAATGGCGGGATGGATGCTATCGATTACAACTACAAAGTTTCGCTAACGTTGCCACGGTTGTATGTAAACGCTAGAACATTTGAAGACCGAGAAATGGTTTCTGTGACGGAATCATTGACTTCAGGTACGAAAGAAATCCAGTTGAGAGTCGTATTCGATGATGGTCGTAGGTGGTCAGAAGTGGGTATCGACCATGTTGTCCTCAGGAATGAAGCAGGTGACGAAATCACAAGGCTTGAGATTGAAGATCTTGACTATATCGGGAACGACAACTGTGGTAGAGATTTGCTTGATGAGGACGGCGATGCGTACGCATATAAACTGAATGGGGGCAGGACCTGCTCCCTTGTTGTCAATGTGGATATACCAACTCAAGGTACCTATACCTTAGAAGCGAATGTTTGGGTCTTTGCACAAAGCGAAGCTGCGGAAGGCGAACCTGCCCAATTCGTGATGGTACCTGAGAGTTTCTATCGAGATGGTGATACTTGGTACAGAGATATGCGGGGACCTGGATTTGGTACTGCATTGGCTCCCCAAGATGAATCTTCAATCCAGTGGCTAGCCCAACAAATTATTGCAGATCAAAGGTTTGCTACTTCAACTGTGAAGTTTTGGTGGCCGGCAATTATCGGAAACGAGGTGTCAGAGCTACCAACCAATGAGAACCTGCCTAACTATGAAAGCTTGTTGGCTGGCATTTCAGCACAACACGAGTACATCGACACGTTGGCGGGTGATTTTCGACAAGGGTTCAGGCTGGGTGAGCCCTTTAACCTACGAGATCTGTTAACTGAGATCATCGTGTCCCCTTGGTTTAGGGCAGAATCAATTTCCTCTGACGCAGCCGGAGAAGTAGCGGTTGCACTTAGTCATATGGGAGCTAAACGACTTCTAACCCCGGAGGAACTGTCACGCAAGACCGGAGCAGTTACTGGAGTACAGTGGGGCCGAATTCGAGATGAACGATGGTGGCGATGGGCAGAGGATTACCGCACCAGCACGCTCGATGAACAAGCTAGATATCGGTTGATGTATGGTGGCATTGATTCTGATGGCATCATTGACCGAGCTCGAGACATGAATGCAGTCATGGCTGGAGTAGCCAAAAGCCACGCAGCGGAAGTCAGTTGTCCTGTTGTAATGCGCGAGCTCTATTTACTGGAACCAAGTGAACGGTATCTGTTTGATGGAATCGAGAAGTGGGTCTCACCCACTTACGAGTTTGGTAGTTCGTTTGAGGTCACCGCAACGTCCCGAGAGGACTTTGAGACACTTACATTGTTCGGTCAGCTTCCCGCCGGCGACAACTTATTGAGTATGACATTCCTGAACGACTTTTTCGATGCAAATGCAGAAAATCCTGACCGCAACATTTTCGTAGATACGATCAGAGTTAAAAACTGGAATGGAGAGGTCATTTCTACATATGACCTAATGGAAGACAACCTTACTTTCATAAATACATCCGACTGTAATGTCCAGGAAGATGGACAAGTGGAGCTTAACTGTGAGGGGTCGGTTGAGTTGACTATTCCGATTGCGTCTACGAGTACCTATACGATTGAAATGGATGTCTGGAGCGATCGGGGTGGCGATGCATTACCTCAGTTGTATGTCTCTACGCACTCGGATACTGAAAATTCGATGGGATCGAAGTTAATTCGTTCAACATTGGTTGATCTAACGAGCAAGTTGCTCGGAAAGGAGTTGACTAATGATTCAGAAGAAATCCAGGACAGATATAACTTACTGGTTGCCTCTTGGGAACGGAATAAAGGTTCTGGAACAGAGTTCAATACCGCGCGTAACTGTAATTGGAACACCGACTACCTTTTCCTGGATGGGATAGTGGAAGAGCCGATCGTTGCCAACTACGATGAGAATAATGGGACGTTTTACCACATTAACTATGGTGTATGGAACGCCTTGAGAGATACGATTGATTGGAGCGATCCATCAGGAATAGCGACCACTTGGGTGGTGGTCCTAAGTAGCTTCTTGCTCGACTATGAATATCTACATCTGTAAGCCTTGATCATGCGATTGACACGAAGAGAAAGCTTGAAAGGCTTGCTAGCAGCTGCTGGAGCAGGTGTTTTGCCATTTGGGTTGAATCTGCATGCACATGAACATGGAAACGCTCCGCACAAGCTATGTGTTTTCGTGCAGGCCAATGGTGGCTGGGATCCTACGAGTTTCTGTGACCCTAAAGCCAATACGCCAGGAGAACGAGTAATAAACAACTGGGCGAAGACCAATGAAGTCCAACAGGTGGGGAATATTCAATATGCGCCGTTTGTCCAGAATCAGTCGTTCTTTGAGAAGTATTACGAACGCATGTTGGTGATCAACGGTGTGGATGCACAAACCAATTCACACACAGTAGGGGTTGTTCACAATTGGAGCGGCATGAGTTCTGAGGGATATCCGACAGCGACAGCGATGTATGCGAGCAATCAGGGCGCTGATTTGACCATGCCGTATCTGAATTACGGTGGCTATTCTGTCACCGGAGGCTTAACCCGATTTACGCGACTTCATGATCCAAACGGTCTTAGAAACATCGCGGTCCCGTCGAAAACGCCAGATGGTTCGCGTAGTTACCTGACAGACGAAGACTGGGTTGCAATTGACGAATTTGCTCAAACTAAATCACGTAGAAAAGCGGAAGCTGAAAGGCTGCTGCCCAACCAATACCGACAATTGTCCCACTATCAGTCTGCGTATGAAGCCGACGGATTAAGTAGATTTGCCGATGCAATCTCTCAAGAGCCAACCCTTGAACAAACTGAACGAAACGGTGGTTATCGTTCAAACTTACGGAAACAGGCGCAGATTACCGTGCTAGCTTTCAAGACCGGTGTTGCATTGTCTGCCGACATGTTTTTGGGCGGATTTGACACGCATGAAAATCATGATGTCAGGCAAGGATACTTAATCGACTTTTTGACCAGCGGAGTTGATTATCTTTGGGACTACGCGGAACAACATGGTGTCGCGGACCGGTTATTCGTAGTGATTGGTTCAGACTTTGGTCGAACAAACTTCTACAACGCTGATAACGGTAAGGACCACTGGCCTATTGGTAGCTATGTCATCATGGAGAAAGGTCAGGATTGGACGAATCGAATGGTGGGTTACACAGATGAGTTGCACTTTGCTAAAAAGGTCAATCCCACGACATTACAACGCGATGATTTCAACGGCACGATCATTTATCCCAAGCATGTTCACAGAGCCATTCGTAGCTATCTAGGTATGGATTCTTCGATGGGCGCGCAAAAATACCCTCTCAACAATACCGAGGACTTCACATTCTTTGGCGTCTAGGCGGTAAGAACTGATCCGACGAATCTTTAGTTCAAGTGGGGTGTGTCTCCATGTTGTGGAGATTTAGTTCTATATTCTTTTGGGCGATAGCTGTTTCTTTGCCGTCACTAGCTGAGTCTGAACCCTTACAAAGAGGTGCTATGTTGGCAGAGGAAGAATGCCAGGAGTGTCATGGTAAGGATGGCCGAAGTCATGAGCCTTCGATTCCCTCCATTGGCGGGTTTTCAGAGACAGCGATTCTTGATCTGCTCCAGACCTATAAAGAAGAAGCAAGACCAGCACAAACTATTGAACTGGAAGACGGGACCGAAACCAATATGTACGATGTCGTCGAGTCGTTGTCCGCAGAGGAGCTAGAGACCATAGCTAATTACTACGCAAACTTGGACTGGCAGCCTATCGACCAGTGGTTCGATAAGGACATGGCTAAACAGGGTGCGCGAATTCACGGGGTGAAGTGCGGGAAGTGCCATCTTAGAGAAGGCAGAATCCCTGAATCTGATCACGCAATCCTTGCGGGACAATGGCGGGAGTACCTCGAGATCCAGTTCGAGGATTTCTCCAATGGAGCAAGACGCATGGCATCCAAAATGCAGCAGAAATTCGATTCTCTCTCGGATCGCGATAAAGAATTGCTACTTGAACTGTATGTCAGTGCAGGGCAGTACTGAACCAAACCTAGAGGGGCATGCCAAAAAGAGGTTCGCTTCGATCTCAGTCGCCCTTCTGCTCTGGATAGGATTAATTTTCAGTACGGCTGAAACCGCGGCTCAGACCAGTGAAGATGGTCTCAGTTCGCATGTACAAATCGTCGCAAAACTAATCGCAGGTGACTACTCCCGTCGAGGTGCTGATGTTTGTCTGGGTTGCCACGATGAAGAAGAGCCTTTTCCCAATCTGGAGATTTTCGCTAACGTACACGGGCATCCGAATGTTGTAGGCTCTCCGTTTAGCGATGAATCAGACGAGAACTTTCCGGCAGGCCTTCAGTGCGAGGCTTGTCATGGTCCGGCTGGTGGGCACTCGAAAAAATTGCTAAGCGAGAATGAACTGCGAGAACCGATGATTAATTTCGGTGCGAAGGCAAACGTAGGTACTGAGTTGCAAAATCAGATTTGCCTAGCATGCCATGAAGACTTCGATCGATCACACTGGCAGGACAGTCCTCATAGCCTAGGCGACGTAGCATGCACAGATTGCCATTTGATCCACAGCCGCGCCGATCCTGTGCGAGTCAAGTCAAGCCATAACGAGATGTGTATTTCGTGTCACGTCGCCGTTGGCGCAGCTCAGCTTATGAAGTCATCGCATCCAATGCGTGAGAACCAGCTGGTTTGCCGTGATTGCCACAATCCACACGGCGGCCAAATAATCTCTGATGACTTGGTGCATAAGAAGAGCGTTACCGAAGCATGTTTGGACTGCCATCAAGAAAAGGTTGGACCTTTCATATGGGAACACCCGCCGGTGGTGGAAGATTGCAGTATTTGTCATGTTCCGCATGGCTCGAATCAACCCGCTTTACTGAAGCGTAGAGCACCTCAGCTTTGTCAGGCTTGTCATTCTTCAGTGGGACATCGAAGTTTGAGAATGGATCTGAAAAGAACGACCTCCGATTCAGGTGCAGAGTTCCAGTTTCTGAACGCTTGTCTTAATTGTCACGTACAGATACATGGGTCGGATCACCCATCAGGAAATCTCTTCAGACGATGAATCGTTTTTTCGTTGGATTGCTAGTCCGCATTTGCATCCTGTCAAGTTGCGTGATGACATATGGAGGGAACTATGAAATCAATTATTCCAAGGTCGATAGATCAGGTTGGAACTGTTACTTATGTGAATTTAGACGATTTGAATTTCAGGATGCTAACTTAAACTCCAAGCTGCTTGTTTCAGCTGACGGTAATGCTCGATTTGGGCGGGAAAGTGGTATTGACGGTGCAGGCTCATACGCGTCTATGGACGGATCCTTTGTGAATACAAACGCGGATGGTTGGGTTACGCTGCTTGAATTTCAGAATCTAGGTTTGGAAGGTAGGACTGCGTCAGTCGGATTTTTCAAAGTTGGCAAAATGGGGCTTGTCGTTGACCGTCAAAATCAACCCAATCTACGGGATGAAGATGCTCTAACCCCTTTCAGAGTTGTAGGCAATGACATTTTGCTCTCACAGGAATGGGTATCTGGATATTTCACGGGTGGTTTTGATGAACTAGAGCGCGAGAACCAACCAGTTTATTTACGGACAGAACGC
>MPMU01000106.1 GCA_002238665.1 Gammaproteobacteria bacterium bin55 | reverse complement strand
GCTGAGACTGGTCGAACCAAGCTATGTTTCGTTCGATGGGCGATCCGTAAACAAGCAGAACAGGTGCTTTAATCAACTCTATTAGTACGAGTGGGTGAGTTCGGCATCCAGTATTTCACAATCACAAATTGCATGTGTCCGTGACTGGCAATAGCTATCTTCGCCACACGCAGTGCTTGAAACATTCGTTTGACTATCGAGATCACCTGATTCACCTTGATGAGCTAGTACGCTCGTTGGCCGTACCCGTTTTTTTAGGCGAAACTGGCGGTAGCCGTTCCCAGAATCGCAACATCTTAGTTCAAGAACTTGCATTTTCTTGGGCACGCCATTCAACGTCCTTTCAGTTACCTCAGAAGACAATTTGCGTTGCGGCTCCTGCTTACGCTGCCATGAATAGATCGTAGTACTGACCCCGTACGTTTCACTGACCTAACGAAGAGTGCGTCATTCTTTGACCTCCCAGAGCACCGTGACTAGACGGTCGTCGCTGAATTTTTTTCTATTCATTCTGACACTATCCTCATGTCAGAACCCAGTCCCGATATTCAACCGGAGACCATCAGTCGAAGTGGCTACCAATTTGGACCAATACTCAGTATCCCTCAATCATTTCGTCAAGGAGAGAGTCAACGAGTAAGGATGGGTCAAGATCTGCGTAATCGAGAAGGAACCTTCGATAGTGCGGTGTTCTTTGAGTCTCTCACAGGGAAAGTCTCGCAATGTGATGTGGTAGGGTTCTTTGTGAGCATCCGTCTCAGCATTTAAGGCTACGGTGTGCTAAGTCAAAGAATAGAGTTGAAAGAATGGGCAGCTAGATGAGTTGCTCAACACTGACGAGGCGAACTAGCGTGAATTCGTCACCGATGCATCCAAGACGAGGGAATCCCCTTTTGATTGTTGACTTCTAGCCCTAGGCGAATTCACCTTGTTTACGTCGTCGGATACGGGAGTCTAAGTCGGAGTAAGGCATTGCGCGAAGCTATTTGTCATCTGTCTTAACAGTGCTGGATATAGCGCTGGTCCATCCTCGAGATCAGCTCCCAACGGATCCAATTCGTCTACGTGTAGCTCCACGATGCCCATGATGGTATTAACAACATCCGCGTCGAATTGAGGCTCGGTGAATACACACTTCACGTTCTGGTCCACAATCATCGCTTGAAGGTCACGGATTCGTTTGGCACTTAACGAGCTGCCAGCGACTTCCTGAACCGATCCTGCGACATTTAAGCCAAACCGCCTTTCAAAATACTGGTAGGCATCGTGAAATACAAGAAAACTGGTATCGGAGATATCAGCTAGTTGGTTTTGTATGTCATTCTCTAACTGATTAAGTTGCACTAGGTAACTGTTTAAGTTGGAGGCGTATGTCGATGCATTATCTGGATCCGATTCACTAAGTACCTTCTCTATGGTCCTTGCAATGACCTTACCGTTTGCGGGATCCAACCATATGTGCATATCCATCTCCCGATCAATTTCGTCATGCAAAATCGGCTCCTCATCTTCGTGGGAGGTCTCGTCATGATGTTCATCCTTGCCGTGTCCATGGCTGTCAACACCATGACCATGATCTGCATGAGTACCGAATACTCCACCGACACGATGAGAATAAGTCACGAGATCCTTAGACGTTGCTAATGAAACGATTTCTGCTTTCTCAGCTATGGTCCAGATTATGTCGGCAAGTGATTGCTCCATTGTCTCGCCCACCTGAAAAACGATATCTGCGTTGTGCAATGCTCGAGCGTCTGAAGGTCGAAGGATGAACGTATGGGGCGAGGCAGCGCCTTTCATTACGAGATGAGGCTCGCCAACACCTTCCATGATGGCACTGACAATCGAATGAATCGGCTTGATACTTGCGACTACAGTAAGTTGCTCGTTCGCTATTGCATGCTGCGGCAAAACCCAACAGGAGAGCACTACTAGAAAGGTTGCCCAATTGCGATAATTCCAATTACTTGGTGTTGAACGTGAGGTAGCTAGACAATCGTCTCTGGTCGCTTCTTCCATGATCTCCCATCAATATCCATTTCCGAATCCAATGTAATGCTAATTGGAAATAGTCAAAATAAACGATTGCACAGAATCAGTAACTTATCTGGGTCTGGAACTAAGTCAAAACCAATTATCTCAGCATCCCACTACCATCAATTCATAAATCCATGAACAACTTCCAAAACATTTCTACGGCGTTATTCAGATCAAGATATGCGTTGGCTTCTATCTTGGTTTTCATTTCGATGACAGGAAACAGTCAGCAACTAGCGTCGGGGTTTCTATTCGGGCAAGTAACCGAAAATGGAACACCTGTTGCTGGCGCGGAGATCACTGTTGAAAAAATCGATACTGGATTTACGCGCACATCAAATTCTTCGGAGAATGGTGCCTACCGAATTTCGCGTTTACCACCAGGGGTATATGACGTTTTAGCCTCCAGCGAGAATCGCGTATTTCTGCTGAGAAGTGCAATCATTGCAGTCGGAGAAGGAACTCGAAGTGATCTAGATCTGGCAGAGTCGAATATCGGTAGGAATCGCGCACGTGAAGAAAACATTGAACTCGTAATAGTATCGGCATCGCGACCAGGTGATCTGCAAGGTACGTTTGGAGAGGTTGCTAGCACGTATGGTGCAGAGGAGATCGATCAACTACCGATCGCTCGGGACATCAATGCCGTGGTCAACATGGCTCCTGGAACGGTCTTAGGAAACAGTAGGTTTTCCTCAAGTCGCGATCCGTTAAGCCAAACGCGCACCACTGATGTGGGACTGGTCTCTATCCACGGCTCATCAGTTGCTGAAAACGTCTATTTCGTTGATGGTCTAAATGTGTCTAATCTAAGTAATGGGCTCGGTGCCAGCATACTGCCTTTCGAGTTCTATGACGAAGTCCAGATGGTGACTGGCGGCTTACGGGCGCAATTTGGTCGGACGACTGGTGGAATGGTGAATGCTGTTACCAAGAGTGGCACGAATGAGTGGAAGTTTCGCTTAGGTTACTTCAACGAGCCGAGTAGTCTGCGGTCGACACCTTCTGATGTGCAGGACAATCGAACGGAGTTTCACCTTGCTTCCGCGTTTGAATTGGATGAACGAGAAAAGCAGGAGGGATTCGTTTCAGTATCAGGCCCTTTGATCCGTGACCGATTGTATATCTACTCGATCTATGAAGACCAGCGAAGTGAAGCCTCTGACTACCAAGCCGGATGGTTTCACTACGGAACATTATCAGTCACGAACAAGAATGATCCTTTCCTGGGTGTGAAAGTGGATTGGGACATCAACGATGCACACAACATGAGTCTGACTTATTTTTCGGACAAAACCGATTCAAAATACCGTGATTACGAATGGGATGAAAGAGGAGATGTGGCTGGTAGATTTGATCGTGAATTGGATATAAGAAGGGGAGGAGACAATTACATCGTACGGTACTCGGGCGCTATTACAGAGGAGCTCTCGGTATCACTAAATTTCGGAACCAATCAGTACGAATATAGAAACTCGAACCCCGCTGACTACACATGTCCAGTTGCTTCAGATCGCCGGCGGCATCGTAGCTACGAGCACTTAGGGTGCTGGGTTAATTTCGTCGCACGAACATCAGACGATATACGTCGGGCGACCCGGTTCGACGCTGAATATCTGCTCAATGACCAGCACATCATCAGTTTTGGATTTGACCGGGAAAACAACAATACATCGACTCGATACGGTTATTCAGGTCCTAACAATGAGATGTTTCGGTATTTCGATGTAGTTCCAGGGCGAAGACTTTGGAATGGAACGGTTGTACCGGAAGGAATCACAGAGTTAGTGTCTCATCAGATTTACCACGGTGGTGGAAAGTACGCAGATTCGAGTTTCTCGTTCTACATTGAAGACGAATGGTTGGTTAATAGCATGTTGAACGTGCGTTTTGGACTTAGACACGAACGCTTCAAACTTGGCAATCCAGCGGGTGAAACACTATTAAAAATCACTGATCAATGGGCACCACGTATCGCTCTTGCACTTGATCTTGGTGATGCAGGCATGTTCACAGCGGCCATGTCGCGTTATCACATGCCACTCCCGAATTCCATGGCACAGCTTCTGTCTACGACGTCAGTTTATACAGTTGCCTATCACACTATCGGTGGCGAGATACAGGAAGATGGGAGCGTGGCATTAGGAACACCTATTGGACCTTTAGCAGTGTATAGGGATGGTCAACCACCTGAATCTGCGCGTCTAGTCGATGCCAATCTCAAACCAATGTACCAGCAGGAATATAGCTTTGGTTATTCGCGCTATCTTGAAAGTAACATCCGCATCGGGGTCGACTATACCTTCAGAACGTTGAAAGACACGATAGAAGATTTGGCTCTAATTCAGTTTTTAGACTCTCAGAGCCGATGGAATTTCCACTATTTCATCACAAATCCAGGACAGGATGTGCATGTTCGCACGGATTGGGATGGCGATGGGTCAGTTGAAGATATACACATAACGGCCGAGGAGACGGGCTATCCAAATCCGTACAGGAAGTTCCATGCGATTGAATTCTTCGTCGATAAACAGATGGCTCAAAGGTTTTACGTACGAGGGAGCTATACATGGTCACATAGCTATGGCAATCACGAAGGGCTGACACGATCAGACGGAGGTTTTGGTCTTGGATATACGGGAGTAACCACACAGTGGGATATTCTTGGTCTAGTAGACGGCGCAAAAGGTAACTTACCGAATGACCGTAGACACAGTGCCAAGATATTTGGTTTAGTCAAGTTGCGAGATAATCTTCAGACCAGTATTGCGATGACATTACAGGATGGGCGGCCACGAAATGCCTTTGGTATCCATCCGACAGACTTGTATGCGGCTTATTACGGACCAGCTTCCTTCTATGAAAAAGGTATGCTTAGTCCGAGAGGTGCGTTAGGTCGAACAGACACGGTTTTCAATGTAGATATTGGGATGCGCTACGAGCATTTACTTGACGAAAGTAAGATCACCTTTAAGTTGGATGTATTCAATGTATTCGATGGTCAGGCCGCGATTGATTTTGACGATTCATCTGAAACTTGGAGTGGATTTGAGAACGCAAATTTCGGTTTGCCGACGTGGTTCCAGAAGTCGCGTTCAGTGCGATTTGGCGTGATTTACGACTTTTAGAGTCACGGACGATTCAGTGGGTGTATAGTCAAACTCGACAATTTAGACTCCCTGAAAGATCCTCGAAAAGGATAAGTGACAGCACGCCTACTGTTTAAATTGGAGGGGAATGGGTAACTGGGTTGTTACTCGCTGGGAGTATATCCTTCTGGTCGATCCCAATCCTCGTTGGCGAAGAATTTCTTTCTTTGTTCATTAAGGTAACGTCGTGAGCTTGGATCCCGCAGAGATAGATGGTTTTCGTTGATCAACATCGTTTGGAGTTCTGTCCACTCCTGCCATGCCTTGGCAGAAACTGTGTCGTAGATTTCTTGTCCGAGCGGTCCTGGCATCGGTGGTGCGTCCAGTCCAGGTAGCTCTGATCCATATTTGATGCAGTTAACAAGTCGTTGGCTCACGATAGATTTGCCTTTGAGTTCACAGCAGCAATAAGTTTATTCGTCAGTGCTGGCACAGCTAAGTCCTGAATATTGTCAGCATTACACCAACGAATTCGTGGGTTTGGTGCTAGCTCGGTGTGTTTCACACCCAGCTTCAGAACGTCAGCGGAAACCGTGAACTTGATATGGCTTAAGGTGTGTTCGAACTTCTCAAGTTCGTGGCTGACAATCTGGTCGTTGTATGGAAGTCCAAAACCTTGTAGCAAAGATTCGATTGGTGTTTTCTTGCTTTTATGAGGAGGCAACCACAGGGAAGACCAGAGACCCTCTGGGGGGCGTTGTTCTAGCAGTACAAAGCCGAGCGAATCTGTGATTAGTAAGAGATCTAGATTCTCTTCTCGTGGACGACTCCGTTTGAGTGAAAAGGGTAAATCTTGAACTTTCTTGATTCGGAATGCAATGCACTCAGTCTGCATAGTGCATTCACTGCACATAGGATCGTGTTTAGTGCACCACGTAGCACCAAAATCCATGATTGCTTGAGCATACTCAGCGTGCCTAGAGTGAGGTGTGTGCGATTGTGCCAAATCCCACAACTTTCGTTCTGTACTTGACTGATTGACTGGTTCTGTAATTCCGTGAATTCTTGCTAGTACTCGTCGAACGTTACCATCCATGATCGTTCCGCGACTATTGAAACCCAACGACAGGATAGCCCCGGCAGTTGACGCACCGATCCCAGGTAATTTCTTGAGTATTTCTAGAGAGTCTGGGAACTTTCCGTGGTGTTCATCGCGAATGGTTTGTGCACACTTATGAAGATTGCGTGCTCGGCGATAGTAACCGAGCCCCGACCATTGTTGAAGTACCTCGTGCTCGGATGCATTTGCCAAATCACTCAAGGTAGGAAATCTCTTGATGAACCGTTCATAGTAATTGATCACACTTTTTACTTGGGTCTGTTGGAGCATGATCTCAGAAACCCAAACATGGTATGGAGTGCTGTCTTGCTGCCAAGGCAGGTTTTTTCGACCATGAACTTTCGCCCATCTTAATAAGCGTTCGGCAAACCAGTCCATTCAATTCCAGATTTCTAACGAGGGAGTAACCACTAAAATAGTGGGCCAAACAAGTGTAATGTGGCTTGTTCCGATGTCGAACATAGGTCAGTGGAATCCAAACGCTAATACCCTAGCGTCGGTTCACGGACAGTTGCTCTCTAAGGGAGCGAGAAAATTAGAAAGTCCAAATCTCGGTCTCAGCCAAGACGAGTTGGCCAATCTACGCCCAGTGATTCGACAATCAGGGGAAACTTGGGAATCGTTCATAATTGAGCAGCCCTCACAGATTTTGGTTGATTGGATAAAGGTACTGACGATTCTCGAAAAGGATGTCAGTGGCTTTGAGTTAGGTGATAAGTCACCTGTGATTACCCTATATCGAATTCTCAAACATCGGGAAGAATTACCCGAAGATTTATTGTCTTGGATTAAGGCTCACTCGAATAACAGGTTTCTTCCGTATGGAAGCCTGTTGAATCGCATGTGAACCTCGTTCTTCTACTAACTAACAGTTAAACAGAGTGCATCCAGTGGATCGTAGCGCTACGATATCTCGGAATACCTTAGAAACGCAGATAACTGTTGCCCTGAGTCTAGATGGTGAGGGTAAGTCAGACTGCAATACTGGGTTACCGTTCTTTGAGCACATGCTGGATCAGATTGCAAGACATGGATTGGTCGATTTAGAGATTCAAGCCGTCGGCGATTTAGAAGTAGATGCTCACCATACTGTAGAGGATGTTGGAATAACTCTCGGACAGGCTTTTACAAAGGCTATTGGCAATAAAAACGGCATTACTCGCTTTGGTCATGCCTACGTGCCTCTTGATGAAGCACTATCTCGAGTGGTGATAGATCTCTCAGGCCGTCCTGGACTGACTTACAGCATTGACTTTGCAAGACCAAGAATCTCGGACTTTGACGTTGATCTCTTCCATGAGTTTTTCCAAGGATTCGTCAATCACGCTTTTGTAACACTGCACATAGATTGCCTCAAAGGTAATAACGCCCACCACCAGATAGAGACTGTATTCAAGGCATTTGGTCGAGCACTACGAGCTGCGGTTTCGATCGATCCACAGAGATCTGATCTCCCTTCGACAAAAGGTTCTCTTTGATTCTCATACCGGCCATTGACCTGCATGAAGGGAACTGCGTGCAGTTGCAACGTGGAGAGCTGTCTTCAGCGACCAAATACGCAAGTGATGCCGGCGAACTAGCAAAGCACTGGGTCGATCAAGGTGCGGAGCGATTGCATGTCGTTGATCTGGATGGTGCTTTCCAGGGACATTCCGTCAACTCAAAAAGCGTTGAAAAAATTCTGACGAACGTAGGCGACATACCCGTACAGCTAGGTGGTGGCGTACGAACCCTGTCGAACGCATCTTATTGGTTGAACCAAGGGATCAGCCAAGTCATCATTGGCACGAGCGCGATCGAGTCACAAGGATTTCTCGAGGAAGTAGCTGATGAGTATCCCAATCAGGTGATCCTCGGATTAGATGCCAGAGGTGAGTTTGTTTCAACCAGAGGGTGGCAAATGGATACTACAGTCACGGTATCGAAAACCCTCGCTGAAATAGCTGAATATTCGCTTTATGCCATCGTTTTTACGGACATTGAACAGGACGGTATGCTCACAGGAGTCAACATTGAAGCGACCATCAGTGTGCTAGGTCGCACCACCCATTCCGTGATTGCGAGCGGTGGTGTCCAAGATTTGACCGACGTTCGACAGTTACATGAGCTTAGCTCGAACTATCCTCACTTGATCGGCGCTATTAGTGGTACGGCACTGTATGAAAATCGCCTAAATTTTAAGTCTGCGCAGAACATTTTCGTTTCCTGAAATTACAAAGTCAAGCATAAGTAATTACGTAGTTTCAGTTACTTAAGGACACATGTAGAACAGGTTTTACACCTGTAACAATCTTGTCATTTTGTATTCACATTTCTGTTGTGGATTGCCGATAGATTTCGCACCTAGAAAGATCACGATCAGGAGGAGATCTAGAAGTGTGGAACACGAGAAATCGGCTTAATGGCAATTGTTTGAGCTTTGTTTTTGTAGCTATTTGGGTGGCGGTAAGCTTTTTTTTAATAGGTTGCAGTGGTAAGAGTCCATCAATAACGATTGAGGCACCGACATTAGCGGCCGCGCCTGCCGGCGGTAGCACGGCTCCACCACCTACGTCCACGAGCCCTTGTGCTTCCTATTTAGATGGAACAGACACTCGTATAACGGGAACTGAATCCAATGGAAATTGCATTTATGGGACGGATTTCGTTAGTGAGAACAAACCACTGACAACAGATGTCACCATTAAGGACTTCAGTGGTGTGCATATTTTCCAAGCTACTCTGCAAGTTGGAATTGATCGCACGAGTGGCGAGATTCCCGAAGGTCCTACACTGACCATCGAAGCAGGAGCGACATTAGCGTGGACCAGTGCTGCAGATTACCTTCTCATCACCCGCGGTTCTAGGTTAAATGCACTTGGCACCCAGGCTGCGCCAATTACGCTAACCGCTTATGAAGATGCTGTTTCCAATACTGCAGCGCCATTTGCGACACAGCTATGGGGTGGAGTGGTGATCAATGGTAAAGGCATCACCAATAAGTGCGACGATGAGCAAAGAAGCTCACACACATGCCACATCCAATCTGAAGGAAAACCTAGCCATTACGGTGGAAGTAACAATCAAGACAGCTCCGGAACATTGCGTTATGTAGTGATCAAGTACCCGGGGTTTGAGGTTGCTCCTGGCGACGAACTTAACGGACTTACGTTAAATGCAGTAGGTGGCGCAACTGTCGTCGAAAACGTTCAGGTTTACAGTGCATACGACGACGGAGTGGAGTTTTTCGGTGGTGCTGTAGATGTCAGTAATTTCATCGCTTTGTATGTCCGAGATGACTCGATTGACTATGCTGATGGTTGGGTAGGTTCAATCTCCAATGCGCTCGTCATACATGCAGAAGGAGATGGTAATCGTTGTATTGAAGGAGATAACCAGGGTTCATCTCACGGCGCACGTCCATTGACAAATCCACGAGTGAGTAATTTGACTTGTATTACGAGTGGTGGTTCAGGCGGTACTCATGGAGACTCAGAAGGAATTTTGCTTCGACGCGGTGTGAGTAGTCAGTTGGCTAACAGCATCGTCTACGACGGCTATGGCAGAAACATGCTGAACACGAACGGGAATGAGTGCTTGGAGCTAGATGACTCGGCGACGAGAGCAAACGCACAGACTGGTGCCATGACCATAAAAAGCACTGCGATAGTCTGCCGTGAAGCGACTAAGGATTCTTTACCAAACGGTGACTCTGTAGCCCAGTGGGTTCTCAACAACGGAAGCGGGTCCTATCCAAACAACACAGATAACCTAATCTGGACGATGAGCGATGACGCAGATCTTGCCGTTGTCGGCGGTTCAAAAGGATATTTCACATTACCGAGTTTCACGGATGTCAACGGTGTATCGGTCACCGTGCCATCAACCAATGGCGTACCGATTGGAGCTGTCTCTGAATCAAATGACTGGACTGCTGATTGGTCGGTTTGTTTAGAACCGAGAGCGGAAAATGTCTGTGGTCTCTGGTTCCTATAGGTTTAGCGAGGAACGGTCTACCATGAAAACATTGACACCAATATGCAAGCCAGCAACCAAGCTCCTTGCGGTTAGCCTCGTGATACTGATCTCACAATATAGCTTGTCACAAGATGAGTCGGCAGCACTAGAGGAACAGGAAGTCGCAAACGACCAACACCAAAGTGGAGGGATGATTGAAGAACTCACTGTTTTGGGTCGGTACAAAGCGGCTAGTACTGACATCGTCTCTGAACGTTTGGAGCAAGATGTACCGGTCGACTACATAGATGCTGAATTTATCGCTCGACTTGGGGACAGCAATGTTGCTGATGCACTGCGAAGAGTGCCTGGACTTACCTTAGTAGATGGAAAGTTCATCTACATTCGAGGACTAGGTGAAAGGTACTCAAGTGCCCAGCTTAATGGTGCAAATGTACCATCCCCTGACGTTACCAGAAACGTCATTCCACTCAATATTTTCCCTGCTGACATTATTGATTCTGTAGCTGTACAGAAAGGCTATTCTGCGGAATTAGGTGCGTCATTTGGTGGAGGAAATATCGACATTCGTACTAAGCAAAT
>MPMU01000105.1 GCA_002238665.1 Gammaproteobacteria bacterium bin55 | reverse complement strand
AGGCGTGGGTTTGTTCTTATCAAGATCACGTAACATTTTTTGAAAGGTCTTGATTTCATCGGCCCTACCTTCGAAAACGCTGGGCAAAGCACCGGGAGTAGGATTGAAGGGGTTGTCTGTCAACGGTTCACCGTGATACGCGTATCTGTCAATACTATGAGCGTTTGTTCGATATATCGTGCTTCTTGGTACGAAGGTGAATCACTCATAACTCCCGTCGCACCACCATCCGTTGAACTTCGCTTACAGAAAACCCAGCCGAGAAAGAATCCTACGCTTATGCCGACGCTCGAAGCGCATCTGTCCCGAACAGCGCGGACACGTCACCTCAGACGACTGCCGAACCGCTTCTACGTCTTTCAGCGTCTCGCCCAGAAGCGCAGAGGCAAGCTTGTGCGAACCCTTCAGCATACTCTCTTCCAGATCCGTAAAGTCCAAGCGTCCCTTGACATCGTCTGCACGCGCACGCCTTAGCAACTCGACCAGTTCCTCCCCCGCCTGCGCCAGCGATCCGCGTTCCCCGTCCTCGACATCCGTTGACGTAGCGAGACGCGTCCGCAAGCGATCGATTTCCGCGTCAAGCTCAGCAAGCGCACTATCCCTCTCATAGATTCCAGACTCCAACTCCGCATTTCGAGCCTCCAGTTCGGCTCGAGGCGGCCGACGCAACATTCGGTTAATCCAATCCATGACTTCGCTCCACTTCCTTGTGAAAATACGCCGACTCGAACAATGTCCGTAGCCACGCGCTTTGACTGCACAACAGTCAACGAACAGTTTACTGTCAGGAGCGACAAAAATGCCTGGTTGATCTGTAGAAATTTATGGAAACAAGATTTGTCGTACATCCAACTGTCAAACTTTGAATCCGTTTTTAGTGCAAAGATTGTTAGAGAAATACCAGGATTTTTGTTTAAGATAGAATAGCCATTTAATGGTTAAAATAGCATCATTATCAAATTGCTAACGCAATTCAAACAACACGTATTTGGAGTGAAAAACTTGAGTAGATACACCGTATCAGATAACAGAGAAGTAACAGAGAACATTGAAAAAGCCTTCAAGGTTGCGTCTGAACTTGATGAGATTTTGAAAGGAATTGAGAGTACTTTAGCTGACAGGAGCGATCCTCCTGTAGAGTCTGACGAGATGAGGCGTTGTCGCTATAGCATTGTGCATCTGGGTGACCAATTAAGGGATATGCTGAAGGATGTAGTCTTTTTCGGGTACCGAAGTCCAGATGAACAATAGAGAAGCACTGATACGCAAGATCTGAAAACGAAAACATCGGCCACTAAATCGCAAGCGAGAGTTTCCTTTCGGCAATTTATGGTTTGTATGACCCTGCATATAAAACGGGTAATACTTGTACGTTTAGACCTAGATATCTAGATCGCATTCGGCAATCTAAACTAGAAAATCTACATCCTTAAATTGAATTACGACGCTCGTACAGTTAGTGTGATAACATCGGTGTCAAAATACTGCTGGTGTCGTATCGAGGATGTCATCTCTCGAAGAATCCTCAGTGACAGATCGTCAACGACATTCGTTATATCTGCTTCTTCTAAGAGCAACATCTGATCCTCAAGATTGCTACCGCCGACGGTTGCGACAAACTCAAGCTGTGCTTCGTTTCCATCACGGCTCATTGAGATTTGCAGTGCTCTCGGTTCTGGGAGTTCTGATTCTTCTGGATTACCAATTAAGGTCAAGACCGTTTCCTCCGCAGCAAGATTGAGTTTATTGAGACTCTCTTCATTCCATTTCCAAGCACTTGCATGTTTGAAAAGGAATGCCCTGATTTCGTCGATTTGTGCTACTTCTACTGTGGTCTCTAATTTTCGTTTTCTACTTGAGAACAAGCTCATGAGTAGCGTCAGACCGATGGCGGTGATTCCACCAGCGGTCATCCCGTTTTGTAAAAATTGTCCCAACTCGTTTTGAAGCAAGTCGGGAAAGATCAACTCGAACTGGAATCCGAGGCCAATGTAAATTGACAGACCAACGATGATGGCTTTACGGAAATCCATGCCATCACGCATAACGATCCGCACTCCCACTACGAATAACAATGCCAAAATAATGGCAAGGTATGCGCCGGCAACGGGATTGGGTATGCTCATGACAATCTGCTGAAACTTCGGCAAAAATGCGAGCACGACAAAAATAATGCCGACAAATAATCCAACCTGCCGCGAAGCCACGCCTGTTAATTCCGTCACAGCCACCGAACTGGAGTAGGTTGTGTTGGGTACTGTACACGCAATGCCAGACAATAGGTTTCCCACGCCATCAGCACCTACCGCACCTTGCACGACTCGGTAATCTGGTGCGAGTTGAGCACGACGCGATACTCGTTGGATCGCTATGGAATCACCAATTGTCTCGATCATGCCGACGACCGTCACGAAGAGAAAACCAGGTAATAATGCCCAAAAAGCAGGCTTGAATGAAAGGTCCATAAATTCCCAACCGCCGTCCGGAATACCTATCCAATCTGCTTTTAGGATGGGACTAACGTCGTACACTCCCAAGAACGCGGCGGTTACGGTTCCAATTAGAATGCCAAGAAGAGGCGTCCAGAGTCTCCAAATTCCTTTAGCAGCCAGTGTTAGAGCCGCGGAAACAAAGATCGTTACGGCTGCGATGATGACGGCACTCGTGTTGACGTGTTGTTCTGGGACTTCCATTAACAGATTGAAGGCAATGGGCATAACCGTGAAAGGTATTAGCATGATCACCGTCCCTGACACAGCAGGCGTGATGATATTTCGAAGCCAAGAGAGTTTTGTTGCTAGGGCAAACTGCAGAACTGAGGAGATTACGATCAACGTCGCCATTAATGCCGGTCCACCACTTACTAACGCTGAGACACAAACTGCAATGAACACCGCTGATGTACCCATTAGTAGCACATGCCCCGAGCCAATTCGCCACAGAGTTTTCGCTTGTAACGCAGTACAGATTCCGGCAATCAGCAGTGATGCGAAGGTCGCCCATGCAATGTAGGATTCAGGCTGACCTGCAGCTCGGCCTACGATCACAACGGTAAGCACTACGCCTGCAACCATAAAAGCGACCATTTGGAACGCCAGTCCTGCCGCGAGCACAGGAGGTGCAATTTCCTCAGGTTCAAAACGAACGCTAGTTTCTGGTTGGTGCGATTCTTCACTCATCTGCTCATCTCTTGGGGTTGGAGTCTGACGTGTTGCTGTGCGTTTCTAATGTACGGCCTTTGCATACGCTTGATTAAAACACAACAACAATGACATCCTCTAGCAAAAGTTCAAATTCCATGTTTCAACTGACTAATCTCATCCTCGGGTTAGGTGTTATCTGATGCCTCTGTTCACAGCATCTCAAGTTTCCTGGATCTTGTGAATTGAAGGAATAAGTTGAGTTTCACGGAACTGACTTGACTAATAGCAAACATTCGACTGCGGAGTCAATCGTCTAATTTCTGGCAAGCACAACTCAAGAAACGTCCCCGTCTGAACTACAGAGTTTTCGCTTCAGTTGATCAATGAGCTTCATCTTAGAACGACTACAATGAAACGGTCGTACTTGCAAGAATTTCGTCCGCTTTGAGAGTTGAAACCATAATCGATGAAAGGTGTGGTTATCTGCGTGATGTATCCAACCAAATTCCACCTAAAACTGATCTATTAGCATAACAGTGGCAAAGATAAAAGAATCCTCCTCAACGAGTTCCTTCGGGACAACACATAGAGAAGGACACGACTCGACACCTTTCTATGCGAGAAAGATGTATGACCAAAGAGAGATTTCAGAGGGTAAACCACGTTCTGTATCCTCAGAGAACGAAATTTCAGATGAGTGTCTGGACCGGGCGTATTGTCATTCCAGCGAATCCATGCATGAACTGCCGGATTCAAGCGTTCACCTTATGGTTACCTCGCCGCCTTACAACGTCGGCAAAGACTACGACGAAGATTTGACATTAGCAGAGTACCGTGAATTGCTGTTCAATGTCTTCCAGGAGACACACCGAGTCCTTACCGAAGGTGGCAGGGCATGTGTAAACATCGCAAATGTCGGTCGGAAACCTTACGTGCCTTTGAATGCTTTGATTACACAGACCATGATCGACGTTGGTTTCTTAATGCGTGGAGAAGTAATTTGGGATAAAGGCGCGAGTGCGGGCGTGTCTTGTGCTTGGGGCTCATGGTTATCGGCGTCTAATCCCGTGCTTAGAGACACACACGAATACATCTTGATATTCTGCAAAGATTCATTTAAGCGAGCAAACCCACGAGATGCTGAATCATCCATCCTTCGAGACGAGTTTCTTGAGTGGACGAAGAGTATTTGGCGTTTTCCGGCGGAATCGGCACGACGTGTTGGACATCCTGCGCCATTCCCGGTAGAACTACCTTCTAGGCTTATCAAACTGTATACGTTTGTAGGCGATATCGTGCTTGATCCGTTTATGGGTAGTGGTTCGACGGCAATGGCTTCGGTCCAGAATAACAGACATTGGATTGGGTATGACACCTCTGATCGATATTGTGAATTAACAAGGTCGAGGGTCCAACAGCTGAAATAAGATGAAGACAGCCTTCGTCGATTTTTTAATGATGAGCGAGGAGTTCAGACGTTTCAGCTTAGATTTACAAAGGCGTTTAGGACGGTTAAGGACCAAATGCCAGTATCCAATTCATCCTTGTCATTCCTAGCTGAATGAACGAGCACAAGAGTGTCAAGGGGCGCGGCGCTGTTGAAAACCCCAGTTCTCGATATCTCAATTCCGAAACAGTACCTATCGATGATGGCTGGGACAGTGATCCTAATTGGGAACCAGAATTCCTAGCTTCTGCGCCTGCTACACAGTTTTTTCCCGACAAAACGAAAAAACTGATTACCACCAATCAATCTCCCGATGTCCCGTTTGAACAATCGATAAATCCGTATAAAGGTTGCGAACATGGTTGCGTGTACTGTTTCGCTCGTCCTACACATGCCTACCTTGATCTCTCACCAGGACTGGATTTTGAGACAAAGATTTTCTTCAAAACCAATCCAGTAGAACGGCTTCGAGAAGCACTCGAACACCCAAAGTACCAGTGTAAGACCATTGCAATGGGGACCAATACTGATCCTTATCAGCCTGTGGAGAAAGAAAAACGAATTACTCGGCAAATCTTGGAAACATTGCTTGAGTATCGACATCCAGTGAGTTTGGTGACCAAGAGCGTGATGATAATGCGAGACTTGGACTTGCTACAGGAGTTCGCCAAACAAGACCTGGTGAATGTGGCGATCAGTATTACGACACTGAACCAAGAGTTAAAAACCAAATTGGAACCGCGTTGTGCCTCTCCAAATGCACGCCTTCGAACACTACAGAATCTGGCCAGTGCAAACATCCCTGTAGGCGTAATGGTGGCACCGATTATTCCAATGTTGAATGATCACGAATTGGAATCCATTGTGGTTGCATCTGTTGAAGCCGGCGCTGAATTTGCGGGGTATGTGATCGTCAGGCTACCTCTGGAAGTTGCACCGTTATTTGAAGCGTGGTTAGAGGAGCACTACCCACTCAAATCGAACCGGATTATGAACCGAATCAGAGACTTACGAGGTGGATCAACTTATCAGTCTGAATGGGGAGTTCGAATGCGAGGTACAGGGACGTACGCAGAGATGATTGCTAAACGGTTCAACATCGTTAAACGTAAGAGCGGTCTGCCCACTCGCTTGAAGAGTGAGTACAACGACTCCACCCAGAAAGAAGCTGGTGCCAAGGATTCTGATTTTGTCAATACGGGCGAGAGTACACGGCTTCGAACAGATCTCTTCAAGCCGCCGGATGATTACCTCCCGCTATTTCAGACCTAGCCTGGTTTCTCGCGAGTAATATCTTGTACCAACTCTTAAGTCAAGAGTCACCACCTTAAGGAGAAGCGCACTCACTTAAAGACGAGGAACTACTCGCAAACAACCATGGATTGCGAGCTGTGTATCTCAATCAGAACGACCTAGCTTTCTGATAACAGAGTCTGCGCAACCCATCAATTGCCACAAATTCATTTGTTCAACGCCTTGTGGCGTACCAGAAACTACATTCTGCCAGAACTCAAACATCTGATCTTCTTCATATTACTGTCTGCGACAGTCGCAGGAATGGGGGCAGTTACTGGCCTGCTGGCGAATGATCTACTCTTCAACAAAGTCTTTTTAGGCAATTCTCTCACTTCGTTGCAGGCTTCCCTATTCGGGCTAGATGCCGCGAGTTTTGTCGAGGCAGAAAAACTCGGACTATCTGAGCAGTACGAAATGCGTACGATATTTTTGGTGCTGTTCGTAGTCGCAGGTGGCGGTTCCATGATTCTCGGCAGCTTTATGGGTTATTACCAAACCTGGATTCTGCAGAGAGTCAATCAACATTTGCGTTTGGCAATGGTCGATAACGCAGTTCATCTCTCATTGAGATATCACAACAAAAATGAGGTCGGCGACTCCATCTATCGAATTTATCAAGACAGTGCGATGGTAACCAGCGTAATTGAAAATGCGTTGCTCATTCCGATCATGACACTGTTCTCTTTGATTCTCGCGTTCGTAATTTTGAGTACGTTCGAGCCTTATTTAGGTGCACTATTTCTCCTCTGTGTCATACCTTCCGTTGTTATTGGCTACAAGGTGACACCTATGCTACGCCGATTGAGTTTTGCATCACGAGAAGCCAATAGTACGCTAACCGCTTTTATCCAAGAGAATGTCACAGGCGCGAGACTTATCAAGGCATATAACCGTGAATCTGCGACAGACTCGAACTTTTCCGCTCGCTCGCAGATTGCGCTTGATCGTGCTTACGAACTACGTCGAACGTTATCTATCTTCAATCTATCGGTGTTCCTCCTTACGGCATTTGTAGTGATTGCAGTCGACTTTTTTACCGTCAATTGGGTCTGGGAAAACAAACAGACTTTCGGTTTCGGTTTGATTGCACTTGTGAGTTTTCAGTTTTGGAATTTGGGAGCATTCCAATCTGCACGTGAACAGACGATCGGTCTGAGTGGTTCCGCAGTTTCGTTGGCGAACCTATGGAGTGTACTTCAGGACATGGGTGTCGGTCTCCATCGTGCGTTCTATTACTTGGATGTGGATCGAGAGATTAAGGAAGTAGCAAATCCTGTGCCATTCACCGACGTGAAGGATTGCATATCCGTTGCAGATGTTGCGTTTTCCTATGACACAGATCGGCAGGTCTTAAAAGATGTCAGTTTTGAAGCAAGATCGGGAACTATTACTGCAATAGTTGGTGATTCGGGAGTAGGTAAATCAACACTAGTGAACTTGCTACTTCGACTCTATGACGTGGATAGTGGGCAAGTTCAAATTGATGGGGTAGATCTGCGTGAGTACAAGGTCTCGGACATTCGCCGACAGATGGCGATCGTCTTACAGAACAACGTAGTGTTGCCGGGCACCATCCGAGCAAACATTACTTATGCTGCTCCTGATGCGGAAGAAACGAGTATACAAACAGCACTTCACATTAGTTGCGCGGACGAATTTGTAGACTCGCTACCTGACGGTTTAGATACTGAATTGGGAGAGGGTGGTGCAAAAGTCTCCACTGGTCAAAGACAGCGAATTGGCATCGCCCGAGCCATTGTTCGGGATACACCAGTGCTGATACTCGATGAGCCGACTGCGTCTTTAGATATAGAAACTGAATCTGAAGTATTGGCTCGACTGTCAACCTGGGCAAAAGACCGCATTGTTTTCCTGATCTCTCATCGTCAGAATGCGGTGAAGATCGCTGACAACATCATTTATCTAGAGCAAGGGACAATTGCGGAACAAGGTACCTATTCAGAATTAATGAATCTGAGTGGTGGAAAGTTCGCAGCATTCCTACGTAGTTCATCGGAGAATAGCAGTGAGTGACGAAAAAACCGTCAACGCTAATGTGTTCGATGATCGCATAGACGTTGACACAGGACAAACAACCTCCGAAGTCTTCACGGTTCTGCAACGTTGCTTGCTGTATGTCCTACCAGAGTGGCGACTGTTTCTATTGAAGTTTTGCCTTATGGTGGGAAGTTTCGCACCGTTGCTTATAGTCCCTTGGCCGATTAAGGTCCTTATGGACCATGTGATTGGCGGTGAACCGCTTGCTTCGAGTAGTGTCCGGTTTCCTCCTTTTTTCGAGCCATTCATCGCACTGGTAACTCCATTGGATCCTACTGGGTTGTTGATTGCCACATTAGCTTTGCTACTCGTTTTGATCATTCTCTTTGGCGCGGGTGCGGGAGAAAATCGTGGGAACTATGCATTTCTGGCTTCTGGGCAAGATACTGCCACACAATCAGAGATGATGATTAGCGCAGGCTGGTCAATGGCTGGAGGTTTCTGGGGATTGGCTGACTTACTTTGCAACATACGCTTGGTTCAGAGAGTGACCAACCGGCTCAGAACTCAACTGTTCAGTAGGCTAGTTCGTATGCCGATGCACATCCTCGACAACCAAAGAATAGGGGATAGCGTATACCGCACCATGTATGACGCACCGGCTATTCAAGGGGTGTGTTTTGATGTCACATTAATGCCGGTTGTAGCGTTATTAGGTGCGCTGGTATCGCTATATGTCATGGACTACAGCTACAGCGCCACAATCCCGGAACTGTTCTGGTTGGGGTTGGCTACCATGCCTTTAGCACTGTTGGTCACCGCACCATTTGCAGGATTAGCAAGACGGGTCAGTCAAGAAAGCAGAGGCGCGGGGTCTGCAACGACAAATAAGATCGAGTCGAATATTTCCAATATTGCGGCTGTTCAGAGCCAAGGAACGCAGTCAAAGGAGCGCGACGAGTTTGCCGAAGCAAGTGAAACATCCTTCCAGAGATTTCGTCGTGTTGTACTCGTCAACATCGGTATTGAAATTGCGGTTATGGTGGGTGCCATCGCAACCATGGGTCTCTGGGTTTTCCTTTTGGTCTCAGATCAGATTATTCAGGGTGAATTGAATCCTGGCGACTATGCCACTGTATTAGGACTGTTCATGACGGTTGCGGGCACATCGGTAACGTTTGGCCGGTTGTGGGTTGACCTTCAGCATAACGTCGCAGGAGTGCGACGAGTTTTCTTTTACTTAGATTTGCCAACCGATGAACAGAAGCCAGGAACCCAGTCTATCCCTGAACGAATTGAAACGATCCGATTTGAGAGGGTAGGACTGACTTATCCAGATGGGAGAATTGCACTTCAGGACGTCTCTATCGAAATAGAGAGGGATCAGGTGTTGGCAATTACCGGTCCGACTGGTGCAGGTAAAACGTCCTTTGGATACCTCATTCCAAGATTTTTGGAAGCCTCTTCTGGTTCGATTTTGCTCAATGAAGTCCCCATCCAGCTCTATCGTATTGAGGACTTGCGGCGATCAGTGAGATATGTATTTCAAGAACACTTTCTATTTGGTGACACAATCAGAAGCAACTTGATTTTTGGATACCCAGAAGCTACGGAAGAACAGATCGTGGCCGCGACGCAACAATGTCAAATTCATGACTTTATCGAAGGACTCCCCGATGGCTATGAAACCGTACTTGGTCAAAATGCAAGTACCCTGTCATTAGGTCAACGACAGCGACTAAGTCTGGCTAGAGGACTTATTGGCTCTTCTCAGGTATTGATACTGGATGAGCCGACTGCATCCCTGGATCAGCGTACTGAGGAATCCGTAATGAGTAACCTCAGTGACTTGAAACTGGGAAGAATCATCGTGGTTATCACGCATAGGCTTGCGACCATGAGGCAGGCGGATCAAGTCATGTTCTTAGGGAAAGAAGGGGTTGTAAAAACGGGAACTTTTAAAGAACTTGAGATGACTGGAATCATCTCGCACGTACAAGAGTAGACTGCAATCGATTGTCGTAATTGATGTTCAATCTATCTTCTGTTCGGGAGGATAAGAGCAAAGTATTTCAATACCTCCCCGATATCTCTTCAAAGTAACGCGTAACCAGCGTGAAGCCTTTACGAAGCCTTTCAGAATCACGCTTGTTTTCTTCCTGAGCAATCTGAAATTCACTTTTGGTTGCCTCTTTCGTGCATCGTCAGTAAAGCCTGATCGAGAGACAGATGCTTTTGTCCGCAGAGATCCCGTTTGATTGGATAGCTGAGCACTATCTTGAGTGATGCTATGCTTCTTTCATTGGGAAGATACTGGCCTTTGCGGCGTGGCGAGATAGGTGCAGATGCACCCATCATCCACTTGCGAGGTTCGTTCTCTTGGTGACTGTGTTCGCGAACGCGCAGCTACAGACGGTTGCCGAATCCACATCCGGGGATGTCATTGAAGAGCTACAAGTGATGGCATACAGTGCGACCGATGAAGAAGCGGACACCGCATCGGAACCCAGGTCCATAGGCCGCGCGGATGTGCAGTACGAGCTATTACCTGCTTTGCACAAAGAGACGAAGGCGACCGTGGATGCGGAGTATACCGACAGCGATTGCCATGTTCGGAAGCTCGTACGGACAGGCGAGAGATGCACGGACACGGGCACAATGGAAGAATTCCACGTCGACGAGTGGGGCACTGGCTCATTCCTAGAGTCCTTGGCCGGCCTCCGTATTCAGCAGGATAACGAAACGGTGGACGGTTTGTCTTTCGACTTACTGGCCTCGCACATAGACGAGGGGGTATGGCGAATGGATCGATTGGCTGGTAGCGTAGTAGCGCCGTTGGTTGAACCCTATGAGCGGTTTTCGACATTTCGCGACGCGGTCGTACACGGCGTCCAAACGTACACTGCTGGCAAAGCAATTGATTCGTTGACGCTCCCTGATACAAGTGAGTGCAATGGGCCACTGGCCAACGACCGCTTGCACGACGTCCCCAGCATTAGCTTTGACGCGAGTAAGCCCGGACTTAACCTCTCATCGCCGACATCAGACACAAACAACAAGAGCTATCCGGTAGTGGTTGAGGGCGCTGACAGCAACACTCTCCAATTTGCCATTGCAGGAGGAGAGGCTCAGGATAAAGAGCGTGCCAAAGTCGGTCTGGTTGCCGACTTCGATCTAGACTTGGAAAACGACGAACCAGAGGGCATCGCTTATGGTGATGGCCGAGTTTATGTGGTAGACGCGGGCGATGCTCGTGTGTACAGCTACACCGCAACCGGGGAGCGGCGACCCAA
>MPMU01000104.1 GCA_002238665.1 Gammaproteobacteria bacterium bin55 | reverse complement strand
AAGAGGGGTGGGGCTTGAAGTGATTCGTTAGCAAGTACCGATTGAGAAATCAAAATCACCGCACTCAGCAAAATCACAAATCGTTGTTTTCTGATGGTTGCACCTTTAAGTGACTCAATACGGGTTTTAGACAAACAAAATCCAACATAAATTCACGAGGCGTGCAATGCTGATCGAACTTCGTCGCTACGCGGAAAAGGGACCTCTACAGATTCACTACATTAGTTCCTGACCAAATGAACATTTCAGGAGCATTTGTGCGACCTACTTGAAGAGGAACCCCTTGTAATCGTTCGCGGCAATGTCTGTAAGTCGTTGACGGTAATCGGGAGCACCGCCAAAATAGACAAGGTATCTTGTAGTGTCGTGTCCTTCAACGTTGGAGTTATAACCGGTAAACCAGGACTTCACGTCTTTCAATAACAGCATGTTATATGAGTCTTTCACCAACTCAGTCCACTCGGTCTCGGCTTCCTGGCTGGCTTCAATCAAGTCTAGATTTTGATCAAAGGCATATTTGAGCAAACCGGTGACCCAGTCCACGGCTTCCTCAATACCTCTAGGGAAATTTGTCCCAACTGAGGCACTCTGAGGCCCTGCAAGAATAGCCAAATTTGGAAAGCCAGATGTTTGTAACCCTAAGTAAGTAGAAGGACCTTCTTCCCACTTCTCCTTAAGGGTTTGACCATTTCGACCTCTTATCTGTATGCGATCAAATGCACCGGTGATGGCATCGAACCCCGTCGCATAGACGATTATGTCGAATTCATACTCTTGATCTGTCGTCTGGATTCCTCTACGAGTGATCCTCTCAATAGGCGTTTCGTTCAAGTCAACGAGCTGAACATTGTCTTGATTAAAGCTCTCGTAGTAGTGCGTTTCTAACGGAACTCTTCTAGTACCGAAACCATGGTCTTTAGGAATCAGTTTCTCGGCTAATTCAGGGTCCTTCACACGTTGCCGAATCTTGTCCGCTATGAAATCTGAATACTCAGCGTTGGCTTCTGGGTCAAGTAACACTTTGACAAAGTTTGCCAACCATTTACCAAACCCAGGAGAGTCATAAAGATGTTCCCAAAAAGCTATTTTTTCTTCCTTGCTTAAATCGTCATATTCCCGTCTATCAGGACCGTGAATGAAACCACCAGGTGTTCTCGCACAGCGTGCGAAAATCCGATCATAGCTTGCCTTAATCTCAGTCATTGTCTCAGGCTCGATCCGCGCATTGTGCAACGGTGCACACCAGTTGGGCCGGCGTTGAAACACGACTAGTTGAGACGCTTCTTTGGCAACTTCTGGGATTAGCTGGACCGCCGTCGCACCAGTGCCTATGACGCCCACCCTTTTGTTCTTTAGTGAAACCGGCTCCTTCGGCCAATAATAGGTGTGGAATGACTCACCCTGAAATTCCTCCCGTCCTTCTATCGTGGGAAGCGTCGCGGCAGACAGCATGCCTATGGCCGTTAAGAGAAACTTGGTTCTTAAGATCCGACCGTCTTCCAGTTCTATCGACCAGTGTGTCGGAGATTCATGGAACCTCGCCTCTACAACTCGGCAACCGAATTGCATGAAATCTCGTAACTCAAACTTATCAGCGACATAGTTGAGGTACTTCAGAGTTTCTGGTTGAGGCGAAAACTGTTCTGTCCAATTCCATTCCTCCAGAAGCTCCTTGGAGAATGAGTAGCCGTAACTGTAACTCTCCGAATCAAATCTCGCTCCAGGATAGCGGTTCCAGTACCACGTACCCCCTAGATCGTCGCCAGCTTCAAGAACAGTGACACGAACACCTAGTTCACGCATACGGTACAAGGCGTAGATACCACATACACCAGCGCCGACGATTACTACATCGTAGTTGTGCTGATCTGTCATGCGTTTAGTTCCTCGTTTACTCTCACTTGTGACTCGTCTGGACTCCTGAAATAGTAATGTTCGCTACAGACCGACAAGCACCAATATCGACTGAAGAAGACAACCAAGCGATCAAAGATGAACAGACCCAGCTGTGTTATCCTTAAGTCTTTGAGTCTCTCTTGACCGTTGGTACCGATACGACAGAATCCCAATAACACAACCAAGTGTGATACTAAGAGGTGGATGAAATATGTCAGGCGTGAGACCGGAAGCATTAATAACTAACTCCACCAACGTCGAAACGACGGCGATTGGCATCAGATGGATAAAGATGATCCCTAGTCTATGTTCAATCATGGTAGGAATTTGAAAGAGTTTGCCGGAACCCGCTAGTGTCAGGATAACGCTTCCCCATATCACCGTTGTCAGCACGAAATGGGGTAAGGGGTCAAACCATAAAAGAATGCCCACAATCTCCCAGATCAGACTGAATAACCACGTCAGAAAGATCGCCATATGAATCTCGATATGCGCCATCACATAGGTTTCCATTATTCTAAATACCAACGTTTCATTCCACAAAAATCTGGCGATTTCTCCGACTGGGTATGGACTTCTACATTGATAATTGCAACGGCTATTATCGTCGTTGCTTTCTAGCAGTACACCCGCACTACGAAGTGCAGACTGTATTCTGTTCATGGACAAATGGTCAGATTTTGGAAACTGGATCTCATGCTCAATTAATGAATAATCCCCCAAGGTCTGTATCGAAAATTTCTTCGTTTAGCAATTGTTGGCTAACCCATTAGTAAACAATGAAATCCCCATCCCCTCGGCTTTTAGTCACAGCAGATGATCGAACTGGTGCACTGGAAATCGGTGGGGTTGTAGCAAATCGCGAATTTAGCGTCCCGGTAGGAATTACACCGGTTCAGGCGAATTGTTCAGTCGTAGATGTTGATACTAGGCAAGTTTCGGCCAACCTAGCATATGAACGCATGTACGATCTGGGCAGATTTCCCAGCAGTTATCGATGCCACAAAATGGATTCAGGTTTGCGAGGTAACTGGCCTGTAGAGATCAAAACTCTGTTGGACCTAGGACAAGCGGTAGGTATCATCCCTGGTTATCCCGAAGCTGGGCGAAGATGTATAGACGGCGTCGTTTATATAGACGATGTTCCTTTATTGGAGTCTCCCTTTGGGGCTGATCCATTAACTGCGCCCTGTAGCAATCGACCGATTGAAGTATTAGAAGATGCAGGAGTGACTTCAGGCGACTTTGTGCTGTTCAATGCCGATACCGAAGCCGAGGTGTTGAGCGACGTTCAAAGGGTGTTTAAAGAAGGGCGAGTGCTTGTCAGTCCAACGGGACCTATAGGAGCTTATGCGAGGCACGTATTCCCAAATTTAACCCCTCAAAAAGTCGAACTACGCAAGCCATTGCTCATTGTTTGCGGGAGCTTAAACGCTACTAGTCGTCTACAAATCACCCAACTTGGTCTCACCGTTTTCGACATCGAAGACGACCTCAACGAAACATCCCCAATTACTGTGCTAGCTACTCCCGAGGCCACCCAAACCATTTCAATTTCCCAAGCTCAAGACATGGGTCAACGCACAGCCGATCGAATCAAGGAACTCGAATCTCACTTTGAGACACTGATCGTGATCGGTGGTGATACTTCAGCTGCCTATATTCGCGACCAAACCGTAGATGTGATCGGAACAGTAGCGACAGGTATTCCAGTCGCCTTATTCCAGAACAGAGTTTTGATCACGAAAGGCGGAGGTATTGGAAATCCGGACACACTGGTCGAGATTTGCCAATCTGCAGACTAAACCTTTTTGAGATAGCTTGCTCTAACGAAAGAACGAAATCACTTCCCACCGACGCAGATGCATAGCACCGTTTCGTTGTAACTGACCTTTCTGAAGATGCCAATTTCTGATACGTCATCGCAAGACACGGAACTACAGCCAAAACGGAAGCTTTGGCTCTATGTATTGCTTGGTGGATTAGCTGTCATCCTCATTGGTTTCGCCAGCCTTCTTTATCCTGTCCTGGAAAGGTGGAGTGGGTCTGAAAGATCAGTATCCGCGGAACGAATAAGAATCGCGACAGTCACTCGGGGTGATCTCGTTCGAGATATTCCAGTTCAGGCTAGAGTCGTTGCAGGTGTCAGCCCTACCTTGTATGCCACCCAACAAGGCATCGTTGACTTTCAGGTGGAAATCGGTGAGACCGTCGTCAAGGATCAAGTGCTTGCGCACATCGAGAACGATGTTTTAATCAACGAACTTTCACAGGCAAAGGCATCACTTGCACAGCTTGAAAGTGATATTGAGCGGCTGGAAATTCAATCACGACAGCAAGTCTTTGAAAACCAGAGAAACATCGATCTTGCCCAAGTAGCCGCGACCGCTACCCAACGAGAGGCTAAACGCGCAGAGTTGTCTTACGAACAGCAAGCAATCTCTGACCTGGACTATCAGAAACGCAAGGACGAGTTGCAGTCCGCAGAGTTTGCACTTGAATACGCCAAGAATTTCGCAGTTCTAGATAAGGAACGAATCGAATTCGAACAACGGGCACAGAACCTGGCTTACGAACAGCAACAACTCAAAGTATCCGAAAGCGAACGCCAAGTCTTGGGTCTGGATATTCGGTCACCTATCCAGGGAATCGTAGGTAGTCTTCTAGTTGAGCAGAAAACCTTTGTAAATCCTGGCAACGGTATTCTGACTGTCGTTGATCTCACACAGTTTGAACTCGAGTCTGAGGTACCAGAGCCATATGCGCCTGAATTATTTCCCGGTATCGAAGTTGAAGTGCGGACCAATCAAGGCGTAATTCTCGGATCTTTGATTTCCGTTGCACCAGAGGTAATCAACAACCAGGTACAGGTACGTATGCGGTTCAAGGAACAACCTTCCCAAAGCTTGCGTCAGAATCAAAGATTGTCGGCTCGCATCATCTTAGAGAACAAGGAGAATGTGCTCACATTACCTCGTGGAACATTCCTAGACACTGGCGGGGGACTCATAGCCTACGTCGTCGAAAACGGTTTGGCGACTCGTCGATCCGTGGAGTTCGGTGCGCGCAGTACCAACGCGGTTGAAATATTGGGTGGCGTGAACGAAGGCGATCAAATCGTCGTCTCCGGTACGGAGTTATTTCGCGGCGCAAATTCCATTTATATCAGTAATTAGGTACGTTCGACATGTTGGTTATGAAAGATGTGTGCAAAAACTATCGCACCGAAACTGTCGAAACCATTGCACTTAAAAACGTCAATTTCAATGTGGATGAAGGTGAGTTTGTTTCCATCGTTGGACCATCTGGATCAGGCAAGTCCACGTTTCTGCTTGTCGCTGGCTTAATGGAATCCTTCGATTCCGGTAGTTACTCACTGGATGGGGAAGATGTTGCGCACCTGAATGACCGAGCGCGGTCGCGATTCCGGAATCAGAAAATAGGTTTCATCTTTCAGAATTTCAACCTGATTCCAGACCTGGATGTAGCCGACAATATCGGAGTCCCACTTAGATATCGAGGCATCTCCCGCCAAGAGCGAAAAACTTGCATTACTGATGCATTAGAGACTGTTGGTCTCGCAGGACGCCGCAAACACTTCCCGTCTCAACTCTCAGGTGGGCAACAGCAACGAGTAGCGATTGCTCGAGCATTGGCCGGGAAACCAAAAATCCTCCTTGCAGATGAACCGACAGGAAACCTGGATTCACAAACGGCGCAAGGAGTACTGGACCTCATCTTGGAGTTACACCACAATGGTTCAACGGTGATCATGGTCACACATAATCCCGAAATCGCTCAGTCTGCAGAGCGGCAAGTGCGGGTTCAGGACGGTCAGTTTCTGAACGGTAGCGACTAGCACACGTTACTTTAAGAACGACCTCATAGTGTTCCTCTATCTCGTCCAAACGGCAGTAAGGAATTCTCGAAATCGAGCTTTCCTTTCTTTACTGATGGTATTGGCCATCGGACTAGGCATCGGTTTTCTAATGACCATCGTGACAGTAGGTTACTCAATGGGGAAGAATCCGTTCCCAGAACGAAACGATGTCCTTTTTGCAGTTCAGTTAGATGCAGGCAATCCCGACAATCCGCCTGATAACCCGGACAACATCGCTACGCAACTAACGTATCTGGATGCCATGGCTCTGATGGAGTCTCGACAGGCAAAGCGTCAATCCGCCAGTGCACAGAGCTACGTCGTCATAGTGCCTCAGGATCCTGACATAAGTTCGTATCAGGCCTCGGTAAGAGCCGTATTTACAGACTTTTTTGCGATGTTCAATGTTCCGTTCGAGTATGGTGCACCTTGGGACCACCAAGCAGATGGGAATGCAGATCAGGTCGTTGTACTTTCTCACGCCACTAACGACAGGTTGTTTGGTGGTAGAAATTCGGTAGGCCTCACACTCTCTTTTGGCAACGATGAGTATGTGGTCGTCGGCGTACTAAAACCTTGGCGACCTGTTCCTAGAGTCTACGACTTGACGGGTGGTAGCCCATTTGATTCCGTACGAGACGTGTTCATGCCCTTTAACACGATGGTCGACCACAATTACGAACGCCGCGGAAGCGTAAGCTGCTGGAAACCATTACCGACTAACGACTACCAAGGATTTCTGTTCTCTGAGTGCACATGGATTCAGTTTTGGGTTGAACTTTCCAATTCTGAAGAAAAAGCAAAATACTTGGAGTTTTTGAATAACTACGCGACAGATCAGAAAAAAGTCGGACGATTCGGTAGACCGGTCAACAACCATCTGCGAAACATTGAAGAGTGGCTGGACTACCACCGTGTTGTGGACGAAGGGGTGCAAGTGTTGACCGTGATTGCCGCTCTTTTTCTTGGAGTGTGTTTAATCAACACCATTGCTTTGATGCTGGCAAAATTTCTTGCGAGAACCAAGGATCTTGCAGTTAGACGAGCTTTGGGTGCGTCTAAATTCACGTTATTCGCACAACATCTACTGGAATCCGGTTTTATCGGTGTGATCGGTGGACTAGCAGGGATTTTGTTTGCGTGGCTTGGATTGCTCGGCATTCGAGCATTATTTGACGATCCAGACATCGTTTACTTGACATCTCTTGATGTCACTATGCTCGCTACCGCGATCGCTATAGCGGCACTCTCCACCATGGTTGCTGGAATCTACCCAGCGGTAAGAGCCTGCAACGTTCAACCCGTTGCTTTCTTAAAGGTTTAGGTGCCCGCTGTGAACGAATTTGGTTTAGCGTGCAAAACGATTCTTCGTAATAAGACTGTATCTGTTCTCGTGATCCTACAACTTGCGATAACTTTAACCGTGGTTGTCAATGAATATGCTGCCATATCACAACAGGTGAGTGAATCCAGTCGTGAAAGTGGACTGCTAGCAGAGGAAGATTTGTTCTCTATCCAAAGCATAGGGTTTGCGAACGATCCCAATCTCCAAGCTCAAAGACAAACAGATTTACTCCTGATCAGAGACACCAACGGCGTAGTGGATGGCTATGCCACCAATTCCTATCCAATGAGTGGCAACACTTGGCGCACCACCATGAGGACAAGCTTAGGAGACGATGCAGTGTCTAGTTCGCCAGCATGGTATATGGTGGACGAACATGCGCTCAAGACGATGGGTTTTACTTTGCTTTATGGCGAGTATTTCCAAGCTACAGACGTAGTGCAACAAGGGATCGACCCACCAAAAGTCCTGATCAGCCAGGAAGTAGCAGCCAGTCTATTCCCAAATACGCCTCTTGAGAATGTGGTCGGAAAGGTCATCTACTCCGGTGCGAGCGTGGCGCAAACAGTCATCGGCATCATTGGCAAGTTACACGGACCTTCCGGTAACCTGGATTTTGGTTATCACGTCATGCTACAGCCACAGCAGCCGACCAGTCCGACGGTGACCTATTTCATTCGAGCCGAATCTGGTATGCGAGACCAGGTGATGGAAACTGTCAAGGACAAGCTCGCCAAATCCTACCAGAACAGAGCAGTTCAAGAACCAGTCGCTTTCGAGGATATGAGAAACGAATTCTTTCGAGGCAATATGGTGCTAACGTGGGTTTTGTCGACCACCTTGATCGTCTTGCTAGTCATCGCGGGTTGCGGAATTGTGGGACTGGTCAGTTTTACGGTTCAACGGCAAACGAAACAAATTGCGATTCGGCGTGCGTTGGGTGCAACCATTTTTGAAACGGTGAGTTATTACTACGTGCAGTACGGAGTGATTTGTATTGTTGGGTTACTCCTCGGAGTGGCGTTCGCTATTCCGCTGAATATTCTTTTTGTGGAGCAGTTTCAATTTCCCAAAATCACAGTCATTCACACGATCATCGCCACCCTTGCGATTTTCCTTGTAACGATGCTGGGTGTAAGTGCTCCCGCAATTAGAGCCTCGAGGATTGAACCGTCAATAGCCTCACGAATTGAGTGAGTATGAGAATTGCGCTAACTCATAGGTGTAGTGCGTAATCTAATTTTAAATTGTTTAATTTCAATGTCTTACGTATTTGAACCGTCGAACATATGGATATGTTTGTTGTGTCCGATATCGATGTAACGAGTTAGGTCAGTGTCTGGGTAAAAGCATCCATTTATGAGTTCTGGATATTTTTATCCCACTTAATCCAAAGTTAAACGTCCAACAAGTAGGATACTTCTGGAGGCTACTGAGGTGGTTTTGAACCAGAACAGTAAGACTCTCAAACTAGCCGTTCTGACACGATCATTGATCACACAAGGAGCAGAAAGATGTAGGAAAGAAAGTTCTAAGTGGAGATGAAAGTCATGTCGTAAACAGTGCATCCAACAACCTCTGTGGAACGCCGTCTGAATGTGGCTCGCCAGATGTGGAATAGGGTCGGGATCCCTGTAGCGGTAAGCCATGGAGGTCTCCACCTTAACGAGTGTCGCGATGCGTTACCAGCCCTTTATACTGAGCGACTGAACGTTACAATTTGGCCGGCCGAGAAAGTTGCCGAGGCGCAAACGGTAAGGCAGGACAAAATAAAACCATGACGAAAACGACAAAACCCGGACGCGGCGGTGATGACGGCCAACGCAATCGCGGCAAGCCGAGTTTTTCGTCGGCGTTACTGAGTTTCATCCGGCTCGAATCCAGCGGCGGTATCCTGCTCCTCGCCGCTACGGCCCTGGCGATGATCGCGGCTAACACGCCGTTGGCATCGGCCTACGAGCTATTGTTGAATACGCGCGTGGTGGTTAGCGCAGGTGAGGCTGGGATCGACAAGCCTTTGCTACTATGGATCAACGACGGTCTGATGGCGATTTTCTTCTTTCTCATCGGACTCGAAGTCAAACGCGAGGTGTGCGAAGGCGAACTTGCATCTGTTAAGCGTATCACCCTACCTGCGATCGGTGCCACGGGCGGGATCCTAGCTCCCTTGTGCATCTACGCTACCCTGAACTGGTCGAATCCGTCGGCAATGGTCGGTTGGGCCATCCCGGCTGCTACGGACATCGCCTTCGCGCTGGCACTCCTGCGCGTGTTCGGCGACCGCGTGCCCGTGTCGCTGAAGACATTTCTACTTGCCCTAGCGATTTTCGACGATCTTGCCGCCATCGTGATCGTCGCGCTGTTCTACACTGCCGACCTGTCGCCCGGTATGTTGGCGGTCGCTGGCGTGGCATTGCTGGTGGCAGTCGCGCTCAATCGACGGGGTGTGTGGAACGTGACGGCTTACGTGTTGATCGGCTTGGTGCTCTGGGTGGCGCTACTCAAGTCTGGCGTCCATGCAACGCTTGCGGGCGTGCTACTCGCCTTCTGCATTCCGCTACGCGGACCCGGAGGGAGTTCACCCCTGAAGGAACTCGAAGGTGACCTACACGCACCGGTAGCATTCGTCGTGCTACCAGTTTTCGCCTTTGCGAACGCAGGCATTTCGTTTTCAGGAATCGGACTCAGCGACTTTCTCGATCCCGTGACGTTAGGAATCGCGCTCGGCCTGTTTTTAGGTAATCCGATCGGCATCATTGGACTAGTTGGCTTGGCAGTACTGTTTCGCTGGGTTACACTACCGAAGGGCGTCACCTGGGCGCAATTGACAGGGACGGCGTTTGCCTGCGGAATCGGGTTCACGATGAGCCTGTTCATTGCAGGACTAGCTTTCGAACATGACAACGGCGCGTACTGGGTGGTGGACAAGCTTGGAATCCTGCTTGGGTCAATGGCGTCCGCCGTGACGGCATACGTCGTACTTGGTCTGGCTCTGCCACGGAATCAGGAGCCGCCAGAATAGTGGTCGCGTCGGACCCGGTCTTCTCTAAACCAAGCCTTGCCAGCCGGGAATCGTGGTCCGCACATTGCGAAGCCGCGGATCATTGGCCACCGTGTGAAAAGAATACATGTCGCATCCCTTTGTTTTCCATTGCTTCATAGGACAACATACGTTCCCTTGATTTAATCTTCGCCGCACTGACTCCGTTTTGTTCACAGACCTGACAAACCGCGCGTACATTTTCGACCTCACCGAAGACAAGCATATGATGTGCTCAATTTAGAGGATTATGGTTCAATGGAAATCGAACTTGTAAGCATAAAGTCAGCTAGTGCATCTAAAAGTGAGTATCCAAAATGGTTTTCCTATGCTTTTAATAATGAACTTTAATTCTTGAATCCAAATCGATGTATGATTATTGGTGACAATGATCGACACAATCTCTTCTCAATGATTGCTGAAAGGTCTGATGTCATCGAAAAGAAAGTGATTAGACGTCTCCTAAATCAAAGAACATGGAGGCGTTCCCGCAATTTCTATGAGACGTTTCTTGTCTGGCAAGAGGAACGGCAAGCTAGAAGATAGGAGATTATCTGTGTCCAAAACCACCTACGACTTGAAAGCGTCAATTCAAGCTGAACCAGGAAATCTAATCAATAACTTGACGGAGAAAATCCTTAATACCGAACAGTTCGATGTCGACCAGCTTAAGCGACAAAACCCTCTATATAACGCTTTGATACCGCATGAGATTTTAAAGACTTCGCATTTAGAGAGGCAATTCGAAACGCTAATTGGTGGTGTATGGGAAAGTCTTGCCGTGGTCGTCGCACAACACTATCTAGGTTTTGCGCAAAAACATAAAAGGATTTCCGGAGTTATCAAACAGGAACGCCTACATCGAATTACGGAGACGCTAAATCAACTGGAGTTTGATCAAACTGATGGAAATCGAGTTCAACCGAATTGGGACAGAGAACTTGAATACATCCTTGAAGGTGCGGGAGAGGAAATTCCTACTCAAGTAATTTGTGACTTATATGTTGAAAATACAAGCAACGATAGTAACTACGCTTTTGAATTGAAAGCACCTTTACCAAGTAGCGATCAGACGAAAGTAAGCAAAGAGAAAATCCTAAAACTGTATGCTATGGAACCACGTCAAATTGCTCATGCTTTTTTCGCTCTACCATACAATCCCTACGGCCAAAGAGAAAATTATGAGTGGAGTGTTCCCGCTCGATGGTTCAATATGAAAGAGGACCGTGTTGTGCTAATTGGTGATGAATTTTGGGACAAAGTTGGTGGACCTGGCACGTTTCAAGTCATTATTGAAATAGCAAGTGAAGTGGGGCAAGGGTACAAAGAACGTATTTATCGAGAATATTTGGGTACTGAACCTCCAACTGAATAACGGTTTGATTCTTTGCGTTTGATCAATTAGGGCTAGTTGGCACATTATTTCTGATCGCTACATCAGTCAGCCACCACCTATGGTTTCTTCAGTGCGTCGTCAACGATTGGGTCGCCTTTATAGGGTCCTACGATTTCGTGAGTCACCCAACCTCCGTAATAACCGCTAGGTTGAGGCACTACCAATTCTGAATTCACAAAACACTGGACCTTTGCCGCATAAAACGCGATCCATCCTTCAATAGGCTTAGATTCTTCAAAGGTTTTAGGATAGGACCACGCAACATCTTTAATGCCACTCAACGTATCGAATCCAATTCCTTCACCTTTCCACTCACAAAAGGTTCTTGTCCTGTTTTGCCTGAGACGCTTGGTCTCGACATCCTCCGGCGGTAGATAAAAACAAGGCGCACCCGCTGTTTCTAGAACTCTTAGAGTTCGTTTTGATCTGGCAATAAGCGTTTTACCATCGAAAACCTCAACCTCGCGGAAATCCTCTTGGATGATCGGCGGTCTCGGGTAATCCCAAACCGACTCTTGACCATCATGCGGCTCGATAGCGAAGTCAGGGCGTTCCTGACCGCGGTAGGTCCATTGTGCCCGCATCCGTGAGACAGTCTTACTCTGATCTGATCTTGTCAACTAACCTTGCCTTTAAACACTACGAATCAACATCCAATGCCGATGTTTGGTTTTCAACATCCAAGATGAACTAATCCTTCCAAATATTTAAGACTTCGATGGACCGATTGGCATCCTCATCGATCCGGTCCAGTACAGTGAAATCTTTAGACATCAGCAACATAAAGTTCGTGCGTCGAAGTGTTTCATCGTCGTCGTCAAACTCATCTATCGACAATAAAAGGTCACTTAATCCATCTTGATCGATATCGGTCGAGCAATCTAACCAAAGACCGGTTGTAAGACTCTGATGGGACTGCGTACGTTTCAGTGGACACTTTTATCCTTAAGTTTTTACGTTCAGGGTGTGATGTCATTGTGACTCACTAGGCTCGTTGTCAGCATTATTCATGCCAGTTTGTTCTGGAAACAATTCTCCTTCTTTTGTCATCGTCTCCTCAAGTTTGTCCTTTCTGGGTAGCTCCGCGCGTCTCAAAGGTGCCCGTCGCAAGGGATTGAACAGGTTCATAAAG
>MPMU01000103.1 GCA_002238665.1 Gammaproteobacteria bacterium bin55 | reverse complement strand
GAAAGGTAGCCAATCTGCTTTATTTGCTTACGACGAACTGTTGAGAACTGCACTGGGGATTAAGATTTTGTGACTCATATCTTTGAGTAAATGAGTCACAACACTACCGGTTGATATCCTTCCGATGCTTACAAATCCTGCGGGTACTGTTGAATCTGTTCATTCAAGAAGAGGACACTCCGTTGGCCGTATTCGAGGTGATACATAGCAACGGCGGTATGCGACAAATTAGTTTTTCGGTACACTGTCGGTACACCACGCAGTTTTCGCTATTCGCATTGGGCCAACTTAACACATTGAAGTCACAAGATTTATGCTCGGTATACTGAATATTTGCTTTTGCAACATAACCAACAATTAAACAGTTCTGGATCTGTGGATCACGCGCTCAATCTAATCTCTTCAGGAGACTCTCGTCAGCGCAGGCACTTATCATGCTATCAAGATGGGAATGAGTTTGAGTGGGTCTCGGTAGTTGAAATTGGGGCCTAAATCCAAGACTACCCATAAAGAAATTTAAGAAAGTGACGAAAAGACCTAGGGATGCGACGAAACCTCTGCGATTTAGTGATCATTCGATTAAAATAATCATCATAAAACATGTACCAAACAAAGATTTTAATAAATTCACCGTGTGTGTACTAGATGCGTAATCCAGCGATGAAAGCGTTTGCTTATGAAGATTACAAAGATCAAGAACGTGTACTCATTGATGAATACAAGGGTCTAAAAGTTTATCAACGGTTGCCATGGGCGCCTGCGTTACTCCCCGCCCGCCATTTTTCTGATGAGATTGCTCCCCTTCATTTGTTCAGAAAATATGCAATGCGCTATACAGTGCTCCTCCAACCAGATGGTTTGCCACCTTTGGAGGAAGTGACAGATCCAGAAGAAGCAGGTCGAAGGTGCTGCATGGTGAATGCATGTATAAACTCTAAGGCTTGCGGGTGGGTCAATCCTCCGACAGTAAGTGAATTTTTTGATGCCTTACGAGCTACAGAACCCACCTCCCGCCAAGCTGCAATCGTCCGGATGTGGGGTTTAGAGGCTGAGCCGGTGCAAATGTTTGTGGCATGGTTACAGAGGGGCTATAGTTGGCAAGTTTTGGTGGAAAGTCTTCATCGGAATGAGTGTCATAGAAAAGGTAGGCTGAACCAATATTTAAATCGTTTTGCTGTGAGATAAATGCAGAGTATTGTTCTGCCTGAGCCTGCCAGGCATATTTGGCCTCGTATACAACCAATATTGGAGGGTATTGCGAGTTTTTTAGATTCCTCAGTAGTTGAACTTTTCTCGCTGGGTGGTGGCACAATGCTGGCTAGTCGCTGGGCTCATAGGAAAAGCACCGATATTGATATCCTTGCTCAAAAGGGGAGTGGGATACGAGAGCTACTTGAAGAGGATTATTTGAAAGATTTTGTGAACCTTTGTGTTATCTCAGGTGCATCAAGAGTTGAGTTCTTACCAGGCACGATGACGGTTACAGTACAGTTTCCAGAAGGAAAATGGGATCTCACTGAGGCAGATCCCTTTATAAAAGCTGAAGAAACCATACTTATGGTGGACGGAGTGCCTGTAAAGACCTTATCGATCGCTCAGATTTTATCTGGAAAACTTGTAGGCAGAGCTTTTGATCTGCTGACAAGAGATGTGTTTGACCTTGCGGTATGTTCTCTGATTGATCCCATGGAATTAAACGCAGCGTTGCAGAGATTTCACATGTCGGATGTGAGTATCACGTTGTTTCTCGAAGATATGCGTGAGTTTACTCCCAAATATCGCTTAGAAGCTCCTGTAAAAATTATTGAGCCCAATCCCCGGTGGAAGAAATTCATGTCCTCCGCTCCTATGGTTGTAGCAAACTACATAGAAGCATTCGTGGACGGTGGACACTCCCATCAAGAAAAAGATGACCTTCCACCTAGGCACTAATAGTGAAATTTCAAACGTAGCTCTCTACACAAATCCTTCCCATACTGCATTAATGCCATGTCCGAAGAGTTTACCAGAGCGTTATTCGCACTTATTTTTGAGTGCTTGGGTAGTCTTGGATATAAGCCCATTAGAATTCTTACTTGAAAGGCACGCGAGGTGAACAGTGCGAGTTGCGGTATTTGGTGGTGACGGATTTATAGGTTGGCCAACCTGTCTTCATCTGTCAAATCAAGGTCACGAAGTCGCAATCGTCGATAATCTGAGTCGACGTCGAATAGATACAGAATTAGGAGTGCAGTCTTTAACTCCTATGGATTCGATACAAGAGAGACTTCGAATTTGGACTCGAGAAACAGGTAGAACTCTCACCTTCGAGCTCCTCGACATTGCGAAAGAAACAGAACACCTCAGAGATTGGCTGGATCGCTGGCGTCCAGAAGCGATCGTGCATTTGGCACAACAGCGCGCCGCACCCTACTCAATGAAAAGTGCATTCCACAAGCACTATACCGTCGACAACAACGTAAACTCAACTCACAACATTCTGAATGCGCTTGTCGATATAGATCTAGATGTTCACTTGGTGCATCTCGGCACCATGGGTGTGTACGGATACTCCAATACCGGCTCAGCCATACCGGAAGGCTATCTTCGAGTGCATATCCCGAATGATGATGGTTCCTTACGTGAAGAGGAGATTCTCCATCCATCCAATCCGGGCAGTGTTTATCACTTGACCAAGTGCATTGACCAATTAATGTTCGGTTTCTATACCAAGAACGACGGTATTCGTATCACCGACTTACACCAAGGAGTCGTGTGGGGAACACATACAGATCAAACCCGAAGACACGAACAGTTGGTTAATAGGTTTGACTATGATGGCGACTATGGGACCGTGCTGAATCGTTTTCTCATTCAAGCTGCGGTCAATTATCCACTGACGGTGTACGGCACGGGCGGACAAACACGAGCATTCATACATATTCAGGATTCCGTGAGATGTATCGAACTAGCTCTCCAGAATCCGCCAGAGAGAGGTGAGCGAACCAAGATTTTCAATCAGATGACTGAGGTGCATCGCATACGCGATCTCGCAAACCTGGTGCATGAAATGAGCGGTGTATCCGTCTCATATCTACCTAACCCTCGCAAAGAAGCGCCTGAGAACGAATTGGCAGTAGACAATCATCAGTTCCTTAATTTAGGTTTACAACCCATTACATTGAAGGTTGGTATGTTGGAGGAACTGGTTGAAGTTGCGAGAAAGTACAGACATCGGATTGACATCAAGCGAATACAAGCTCAAACTGCTTGGACAAAGGAAATCAGTCGTGACTTGTCTCCTAATGTCATTGACTTTGAATTGAGCCGGCGAAAGTCTTGAACAGCTGTAGCAAGCGCTACGCATATGTAACGCTTGTGACCAATGAAGATTATTGTCTTGGAGCACTCGCCCTTGCGCGATCACTTAATCTAGTAAAAGCGGAACATCAGCTTCTTGTCATGTACACTCAAGAGATGAGTGGCCTAGCTGGGTTAGAGAGCGAAGGTTGCGAGACTCTTAAGGTAGAGAAATTACCTCTTTCGGATGCGTTTGAGCAACGGCATTCAAGACGTGCTCAGCATGCCGTAGCACCCTTTGACAAGGGCAACAAACCAACCTTTCATGATCCTCTCTACAACTTTTGCAAATTGCACCTCTGGGAGATGGACGAATTTGATCGAGTGGTGTTTATCGATGCGGATGCCATAGTCGTCAAAGATATCGAGAAACTATTTGGTTATCCAGAGTTCTCAGCAGCACCTAATCTATATGAGGAACTAATCGATTTTCATCGTTTGAATTCGGGACTGTTCGTTGCGAAACCTGATAAAGGCACATTCGAGCACATGCTCAAAATACTGGACCAACCAGAAAAATTCTGGCGAAGGACGGATCAGACTTTTTTGGAGACTTACTTCCCCGATTGGCACGGTCTACCCTATACCTTCAACACATTGCAGTATGTGTACTTCAATTTGCCAGAGATGTGGCATTGGCCATCAATCAAGGTCGTCCACTACCAGTACGAAAAGCCTTGGGAAGATGACCACCCTAAGAAGGATTTACTACAACCGTTAATTGATTTGTGGTATCAAGTATTAGACAAGCGTGAGATACCCCAAGAACTAGCATCCATCCACGGGTGAAGGTCACAGTCACCGGAGCTACGGGCTATATAGGTCAGTTCGTAGTCGAGTATTTACTCAAATGTGGCGACAGCGTACATGCCACCACAAGGCACAGAGAAAGTGCTGAAGCAAATTGGAATCACGCACGGTTGAAGTGGTATGAGTGGAACTTAGACGATCCAAACGCTCGATTTGATTTTCTGTCTGGTACAGAGTGTCTAGTCCATGCCGCGTTTGACCACGTACCCGGTCGGTACCGAGGTGGCGAAGGCGAAGACCCTAGGGGATTCATTGAGCGGAATACGATCGGTTCTCTCAGACTCTTTCAATCAGCTGCAAGTCTTGGCATAAAAAGGGTCGTGTTTATTTCTAGTCGAGCCGTCTTTGGTGAAACAAGCCCCGAGAATTTGGTCGAACCGATAGCAGATAATCAACCCACGTTTCCAGATACCCTTTATGGAATCGTCAAGTCAACGGTTGAACAAATCGCATCGAAAGAGACCGCTCTAGAGTTTTGCGCGATACGACCAACCGGTGCATACGGCGTGATTAAGCCAATAGAGAAGTCCAAGTGGTTTGATCTATGCAGAGGTAACCTGGACAATGAATCCGAGGGTTCAAATGACTACATCGCTAAGACAGAAGTTCACGGCGGAGACATCGCCACGGCAATCAGATTGTTACTCGGTGCAACAAAGAGCGAAATCGATCAACAGTTCTTTAATTGTTCGGACGTGGCGTTGAGTCCAGTTCAGCTCAAATATCTTGTCAATCTAGTACGCTCAGGCACTGATCACAAAACGGCTGTAAACTCGCTACCTTTGGCGAAGAAACCTCATCATGAAATGTCGAGTTTGGGATTGGAAAAACTTGGTTGGAAAAAGAGTGGCATGCAAAAGGTGGTAGAGACAATAGCTGAGCTTGTCGGTGATTAGCCTACCTGACTTCTACCGTAGCGACTGGATCAAATCTGCAATTTCCGCTAAAGATCTGACCTTAACATTAGCCACGGACTCCTCGTCGGGGTTCTCGCCGATAAATCGAATTGTCCGCATACCTGCTTGTTTCGCACCTAGTACATCGTTTATTTCAGAGTCTCCGACGAACACGCATTGATCAGGTGTAACTCCCATTTGGTTTACAGATAGATCAAAAATCTTTCTATCAGGTTTACAAGATTGCGCGGTCTCCGAGGTGAGAATGAGGTCAAACCAATCCTTGAGGTTGAATCGCTGGATCAGCGGATCCAACCAGTCATTGTCAATGTTGGACACGATGCCAAGTGTTAGCCCGTACTGTCTCAAACGAGATAGCATGGTTACGCAACCTGTACGGGGTCGCAGATGGTCCGTCACTGCCAGTCGTTGTGCGCGACAATATTGCTCGACGACCGATTCAACGGAGTCAAACCCTAGCGTATTCAGGTAGTTCGTGAGTGCACTGGCAATCATGTCCCGATGAAGAAAGAAGGACCGTGAACTAAAAGTCTTGGTGGTTTTGCGCTTGAAAGATCTGTACCGAGCCACAAAATCCTCGTCCCCGATTTCCACCCCAAGGTCTCTTTTTACCTTCAATAGATTTTGTCTTTCATAGTTGTCGGGTAATGGACTGAACAACGTTTCGCCAAAATCGAAAAGAAAAGCTTTTGGGGCTGGTTTTAACAACATATGCACGACCTCTGATTGACGTTCACAACCAAATCCATGTACTTCGATCAATTTTCATTACCATACTTCCTCAAATTCAATATGTAACTGTTCACAATGAACGGTTTTGTTCCTCAATTCACATACACCAATAGGGAGAAAGATTGAAAGTCGCATTAATGCCGAATCCGTATAACCGAGTCGATTTGTTTGAACAGGCCGGTATGGAAGTCGTTGTAAAACCCGTGCGTTCCGTCGAAGATTACGTTGATTTAATGAAAGACGCAGATGGTGCGTTAGTCAATACGTTGCCTTTAACCACTCGCGAAGTCATGGAGGCGTGCCCCAAGCTTAAGGTATTGAGCCGAATGGGTGTCGGAGTGGATTCAATTGACTTGGATGCCGCTACTGATCTAGGTATACTCGCGTGTAATGTGCCTGGTGTAAATACGACTGAAGTCGCTGATCATGCGATGGCAATGCTACTTGCACTCACACGTTGTATACCTGACGCAGTTAATGCCTCGAGACGTGGCGCGTGGGCAGACGAAAGAGGCTCCAGTGGGCAATTTCAACGCGGTGTAAGAAGAATAGCTGGACATACCGTAGCCATTATCGGATTTGGAAATATCGGTAGAGCATTCAGTCAACGAATTCGTGGTTTTGGACCTGCGGAAATCATTGCGTATGACCCTTATGTAGAGCAGATAACTGCTGACTTATATGGTGTCAAAATGGTTGGTTTCGATGAATTGCTGGAAAAAGCAGATTTTATTACCATCCACTCCTCGGCGACTGAAGAAACTCGCCATATCATTGATGCGGAAGCTCTTACGAAGATGAAATCCACGGCGATTCTAGTGAACACTTCTCGAGGTCCTGTAGTCGACGGGACTGCACTTGCGGAGGCATTGGCATCCGATCAGATTCAGGCAGCTGCATTGGACGTGACGGAACGCGAACCAATTAGCTCGGACGACCCGTTGCTATCGCTTCCCAATTGCATCGTCACGCCGCACATTGCCGGATTTTCTCCTAAGTTTCTGGAGGACTGCCCGATCAAACAAGCAGAGAATGTAATTCGAGTCCTTCAAGGTGAGGCTCCTCACGGTTTGGCCAATCCAGAGGTAATCAAGAGCATCGCGGTGATGCGAGCATCTGACCCGGGTCGGTGGGACGGAATACCTGATTTTTCAACAGCGTTGGATTTGTAGATATGAGTAAAGTAGCAATCGTCACGGGTGCCGGCACTGGCATTGGTAAATACACTACGCTCGCGTTGTTAAAAGCTGGTTACTCAGTTACTCTAGCTGGCCGAAGGGCGGCGAGACTTGAAGAGGTCGTGGCGGAGTCCGGTGCTGAGGATCGAGCGCTTGCGGTACCCACCAATGTGGCTGACCCTAACGACATTGACGATCTCTTTGACCGTACTGTGTCGAATTTTGGACGTTTGGACTTGCTATTCAACAATGCTGGTACAGGGGCACCTGGCGTGTCCATGGAGGAACTCACTCTTTCGCAGTGGCAGCATGTCGTTGATGTCAACTTGACTGGTGCTTTTCTATGTACCAGAGCCGCGTTTCGAATCATGAAACACCAGCACCCGCAAGGGGGCCGGATCATTAATAACGGCAGCATTTCAGCACATGTTCCTAGACCAAACTCCTCGCCTTATACAGCAACTAAACACGGTGTGACAGGTCTTACGAAGTCCACGGCACTAGACGGCCGGGCGTTCAATATCGTGTGCGGTCAGATCGACATAGGTAACGCCCACACGGATATGACTGCACGAATGGGAGAAGGAGCGCTACAGGCCGATGGTAACAGGCGAGCTGAACCTACCATGCATGTGGATAACGTGGTGAAGGCAGTGCTCTATATGGATAGCTTGCCTTTGGACGCTAACGTCCAATACTTGACCGTGTTGGCATCTCAGATGCCATTTACTGGCAGAGGTTAGGTCACACTAAATTTGCGAAGAGCTTCCTCGTGAGTGATCTCTTTGTGCTGTAGTTTCCAAAGTCGGAAGTAAATACCACCAAGATCGAGTAACTGCTCGTGTGAGCCAGTCTCGGCTACACGACCATTTTCGAGTACGACTATACGGTCCGCGTCGATCACGGTACATAATCGATGTGCAATGATCAATGAAGTGCGGCCCACGCTGACTTCATCGATGGCATGCATGACGGAGCTCTCAGTAGCGGTGTCCAAGGAAGACGTCGCTTCGTCAAACAGCAGGAAGCTAGGGTTTTTCAACATGGTCCTGGCGATGGCTACTCGTTGTTTTTCGCCACCAGATAGTTTCAACCCGCGTTCTCCGACGACAGTATCGAGTCCCATTGGTAACTGATCAATCAGATTGTTTAGGTGGGCCATTCGCACCACCTTTGCTATCTCTTCCGGGGTTGCATCAGCCCGCCCATACCGAATATTCTGTTCAAGAGTGTCATTGAATAGCGTCGTGTCCTGTGGAACTACACCAAAGGCACTTCGCAATGAATCGAGATCTACATGCTTGATGTTTGAGCCGTTTACTCGAATCTCACCGGCATCTGTGTCGTAAAACCGGAATAGCAGACGAGCGATCGTCGACTTGCCAGCACCGCTCGGACCTACAAGTGCTACTCGCTCGTTGGGATGGACGGTGAATGTGATACCACGCAAAATCGGACGATCAGGTCGATAGGAAAAGTGGACATCCTTGAATTCAATAGGACCTTCTCCACTTGGTAGTGGCAGAGCATTTGGGTCACTGGATACTCGAGGTTGACGAAGTAGCATGGTGAGCATGTTTTCCACGTCAGTGAATGCTTGTTTTAATCGCCGGTACATAGAGCCAAGCGAATTGAGTGGACCGAAAACCTGGATGGCATATCCGTTTAGCGCGACCAACTTGCCTAGAGATAAGTCCCCACTGACAATTGCATTACAGGCGATTAACAACATCCCTAAGAGACCTAAGTGCACGACGAACGACTGACCTACATTGAGAGCTGCCAATGAATAGCGGTTTCTGGCGCGTGCGCGTTCCCAGATATTCAGTTCGTCATAGTAAAGATCTTGCTCTAATTGTTCGTTACCGAAATACTTGACATTTTCATGGTTGATCAAGCTATCGACGGCACGGGTATGTGCTCTTGAATGGGCATCATTGGAGGCTCTAATGATGGGTGTTCGCCACTGTGTGATCTTGACCGTATATACGGCGTAGATAACGACGCACACGGATACGATTAACGCATATCGCCAATCGAACCACGCCAAGAAAATGCCGATCACAAAAAAGAATCCCATAGCCATGCCCAGCATTTGTAGGGAGAACAGCTGGATTAGACCTGTTATCGCGTTTATACCTCGATCCATGTCTCGAGTAAGTCCACCGGTTTTTCTTGAAAGGTGGTACTCCAGATCCAACCCATGGAGATGCGAGAGAAGCTTGAGAGACAGATTCTTAGTGGCGCGTACGGTTACCATACCGAACACTGCCATCTGCAGTTCTCGGACTGCTACTACCAGGAATCGAATAAAGACATAACTGCCAAGTAGCAGTAGCGGAATGGCAAGCGCTTGGTGTAGGCTGATGTCAAGAGAGTCAACGATAGAACCAAGTAACCAAGGAGTAGCTACATTGATTAGCTGGATGATTCCAACACAGGCAATGGCGAAGATGAATCGATACTTGTACTCGAAGAAGAATGGGAACAGCATCTTGAGTGTCAGCCACTCTTCTTCTTCTAAAAATCGTTTAGTTCCTAGCGACCAACTCGCCATAAATTTCCAGGTAGCCTTGGCAGCCGATTATTATACAGATTTATATGAAAATCTGCGACGTAGGAGTTGCAATGCCTGGGATAAGGCTACTCTAGGTTCGGGAGGTTGAAACTAGCTGAGGTACTGCTAAATCACCTAGTGACCGGTGCGAAATGATTGTTCTAGATCTCGCTGATAGTCTCGGTCTCGAATCGAGCGACGCTTGTCAAATTTCTTCTTGCCCAAGACTGTCGCAATCTCACACTTGACAAACGGCCCTTTCCAATACATTGATAGCGCTACACAACTACGACCTTTCTCTCGGATCGTCCGAAAAATCCTCGAGATTTCTTTCGCATGAAGTAACAGTTTCCGAGCGCGGTTGGGAACCGGCGTGATGTGCGTAGAGCAACTCGTCAGAGGAGCAATATGAACATTCTGTAAGAATGCTTCGCCATTGGTAACCGATACATATGCTTCTGTGAGTTGGACTTGCCCTGCCCTGACACTCTTGAGTTCCCACCCCTCTAATACCAACCCAGCCTCGAATCTTTCCTCGATGTGATAATCGAAGCGCGCCTTTTTATTTCTGGCGATGGTCGCAGGGTTGGTTTTACGTTTCATGGTGCCCCGATGAGGGTTAGTTGAGATCGCTCGCGCTATTCTAGAATTTTGCAAACAGTTGGCACGTTTCGTGTTGGACTGCTCCAAGGGAATCTTTGATCGTGTTCTTCAGGAAAAGTTCAGGTTATTGAGAACTGGTGTGCTTGTTTTGCAATAAGGGTAGGTCATGGCAGAATTTACAGAATCACGACATGGGATGTGGTCGAATCGATGGTTGTTCATCCTCGCAGCTACGGGGTCGGCCGTCGGATTAGGGAATATATGGAAGTTTCCCTACATCACAGGCGAGAACGGTGGTGGTGCGTTTGTACTTATTTATTTGATCTGCATCGCTGTGATTGGTATTCCGATCATGTTGGCAGAGGTGACGATAGGTCGGATGGGGCGTTTAAGTCCTTACGGAACCATGCTCAGTCTTGGACAAAAATTTGGCGGTACAAAGTATTGGTCCATCCTCGGTGGTGTTGGTGCTGTTACCGGTATCACCATTCTGTCGTTCTATGCAGTGATTGGTGGTTGGGTCCTGTATTACGTGTTTCGATTACTGTTAGGTGAGTTCAATGGTGCAGATTCTGAATTCGTAGAGGGCGCATTTACTTCCTTTGTTGGATCGTGGTGGCAGGTGGCAGGCTGGTTCACCTTATTCATGGTCATCACGACTTCTATCGTAGCCAGAGGCGTTGAGAAAGGTCTGGAAATAGCGGTCAAATGGACGATGCCGTTCTTGTTCATTTTGCTCCTGGTCGTTCTGGTCTACGGTATTTTCGAAGGTGGCTTCGGACGAGCAGTTAGTTTTATGTTCACGGTAGATTTTTCTGTACTCAAACCTTCGTCCATACTTGAGGCGATGGGGCACGCGTTCTTTACTTTATCTCTTGGGATGGGTGCCATCATGATCTACGGTGCATATGTACCGTCCGATGTATCGTTGCGCGGCACGGTGTATATAGTTGCTGCTGCGGATACGGTTGTTGCATTGGTAGCAGGACTGGCTGTATTTTCCATCGCATATGCCTACAGCCTCGATCCTGCCGGTGGAGTTGGGCTTTTGTTCCAGACGACCACTCTGGCATTCGGAAACTTACCACTAGGTTCATTCTTCGGATTCCTGTTCTTCCTGACGGTTTCGTTTGCCACGTTAACTTCTGCAATTTCTCTGACAGAACCCATCATCACGTGGATTGTGGAGGCGACGAATGCAAGTCGCGCTCGCGTATCAATATTGATTGGAATCGTGGTTTGGGTCTTGGGCTTAGGAAGCGTGTTTTCTTTCAATATCTGGTCAGATTTTCATTTGGTCGAAGGCAAGACTATTTTTGATTTTCTTGACTATCTGACCCAAGCCTGGCTGTTCCCGGTAGGTGGTTTATTGATTGGCATTTTTGCAGGATTCTTCCTCCCCAAATCTGCACTTGGTGAACAGTGGGGCATATCTGAAGGGTGGAAATTAACTATCTGGACTTTGTTAATTGGCGTGGTAGCTCCTATCTGCGTACTTATCGTGTTCGCAGGGGAGATTGGAGTAATTTCTCTCGTAGCTGAATAAAGTGCAGGCAACGCTAGTGGACTGAGAAAGGTCTTCTCACCGCTGATCGATGATCACTCAGATCCAACGTAGTGTGTTACTACCGTACCCGGTTTCGCAAGTATTTGAGCTGGTTGCAGATGTTGGCGAGTACTGCAACTTCGTACCTTACTGCAAGTCTTCTAGGATTGTGGCAAAAACGGGAAATGATTTGACTGCTTCGTTGGAAATCCAATATACAGGGATTCACCAGGAGATAGTTACCAAAAATCGATGTGATCCATATTCGAGTATCCAAATTCATTTAGTCGAAGGTCCATTCAATAGTTTCCAAGGTGAGTGGACCTTCAACGACTTTGTTGAAGGGTGTCGCACGAACTTAAGTCTTGAGTTTGAACTCAAAGGCAGATTTGTCCAGACTTTGAGCGAATTGAAATCAACCGGAATAGTCAATGAAGTGCTTGATGCTTTTGCACTTCGGGCTAGAACTCAAGCCATCAAATGAAAGTCGTCGTGGTTTATGCGTTACCCGATAAGTTTTGGAGTTTTGACCTAGAAATTGAGGAAGGCTCACAGGTTAGTGATGTGTTGCGAATAGCCAAGGAAGAACCGGGATTTACAGAAATACCGAGTTTCACTTTGGATTCCGTGGCTATTTGGGGTAAGCAAGTTGACATCAACCATCCTGTAGAACCAGGTGATCGAATTGAGATTCTTCGTCCATTGCCTGAACACCCCATGGAAAAGCGAAGACGAATAGCATCAGAAGAAGCTATGTGAAGTAATAGTAGCGGGAGTGTTGGTCAAGCCGCTGTCGCTTGTGACGGAGTTGCTTGCCGCTATTCTTCGTATTGCCCGTTCCATTCCCTGTGCATCCATAAAAAACGTGAAACGGTACTTGACTGAGCACGAGTTGATTCGCCGGTAGAAGATAATTCTTCTGGTTGTCGCGGTAACGCTTGCTTTGCACGTTATTCACGGAATTGACATCTTCTCAGATTCAGAGTCGATCGTTCAGGCAGATGGGTAGATAAC